>DATACF010000150.1:0-6396 GCA_036259235.1 Longimicrobium sp.
TGCTCCTCTGCGTGAGACCTGTCTTTTTCGCTTCCGCAACAGAGAACTACGGGCCTCTCACAGGGGGCACAGGGGACGCGGAGGAGGGGCGGTCGCGGTGGGAACGGCTAGGACGGGAAACAGACAGGGTGGGCGACAGACGGCGGGGCGCGGCACCGGCATCGTCGGCCCTCTCCCCTCCCCACTTGATCCCCACTTTTGGGGGAGGAGCCGGGGGAGGAGGGCGCGCGGAGCCCGAGGCATGCGACGCAAGCCGGTCGAACGCCGTCGAAGTTCGCAGTTCCGCGCCGTTGCATGAGGGATGCGGGCCCGGAGGGCGAAGACCCTGGCGGGGGGACATGCGAAGGGGATCGCGACTTCGCAGCGATGCGGAGCCCGCCGTGGAGTCCGCCAGGGGCTTCGCGCCGTTGGAAACGGCGGTATCGTTTCCTACGGCGCCCGCAGCCCGGCCCGGAGCGCAGCGGAGGGACATGCCCGCATCCGCCGTTGCCGTAAGCCGTTACAGGTGCCCGGCGCCCAGTACCCCGTCCGCGTGACGCACGATCTGCTTGACAGCCAGAGCCACCCGCGCTACGATAGTTGCAAGACGCAACGAAACACACCGGCCACGACGGAGACGCGCGGGTGACGACGACGATGGAGCCACGGACGCAGCACGACCCGGCCACGGAAGCGGGCGATTTCCACCGGGCGCTCCGGGACCTGATCCGGCTGCACCAGCTCCGCGACCGCGACCGCGTCTGCTGCTACGACGTGACGGTGTCGGGGGCGCACGCGCTGGAGATCCTGGCCACGCAGGGCCCGCTGTCGCTGAACGCGCTGGCGGCGGAGCTCTTCGTCGACAAGAGCACGGCGAGCCGGGTGGTGGGGTGCCTGGAGGAGCGCGGCTACGTGCGCCGCGTCCCCGACCCGCTGGACGGCCGCGCCATCCGCGTGGAGCTCACGGATGCGGGCGCCGACATGGAGGCACAGCTCCGCGACGACGCCGTGTGGGAGATGCAGGCGATGCTCGCGGGCTTCGACCCCGAGGTGCGCCGGGGGATGCTCGGCTTCCTCCGCCAGCTCACCCGCACCTCCGCCACCCACGCCGGGGCCACCGACGCCTCGTGCTGCCGCACCGACCCGGGAGCCGACTGATGCACCCCTCCGCCCGTACGCTCATCGAGCCCGCCCGCGCCGGCGACCTCGACGCGGTGCTCGACCTCCTCCGCGGCGCCGCCCTCCCGCCGGACGGGACCCACGCGCACTTCCCCGACGGCTTCGTGGTGGCGCGCGCGGCCGGGCACTTCGTCACCGGGTGCGCGGGGGTCGAGATTTACGGCGAGGTGGGGCTCCTCCGCTCGGTGGCGGTGCTGGAGGAGGCGCGCGGCACGGGGCTGGGCGAGCGCCTGGCCCGCGCGGCGCTGCGGCGGGCGGCGGAGCGCGGGGTACGCGACGTCTACCTGCTGACCACGACGGCGGAGGGGTTCTTCCCCCGCCTCGGCTTCGAGCGGGTGGAGCGCGCCTCGTTGCCGGAAGCGCTGGAAGCCTCCGAGCAGCTGCGCGGCGTCTGCCCCGCCAGCGCGGCGGCCATGCGCCTCCGCCTGGAGGACGCCGCTCCCTAGCGGTGCCTCCTTTTCGGTGCCCGAATAGTTGCGTTTACCATCTACCCGGCGATTTCGGGTTTGGATTCACCGGACGGCTCACCCCACGAGGAGGAGGTGCGCGATGGACGGATACTGGATGGAGAAGGTGGTGGCGGAGGCGGCGCGCGGCGAGCCCGGCGTGTACCGCCCCGCGTACCTGGCCGGCGCCGGCGTGCGGCGCGGCCCTGACGAGGTGTGGACCCTGGACAGGAGGAGGGGAGCGATGTCGGACGCGAGCGTGGGCGACCTGGTGCTGCGGCTCCAGGCGCTGATGGATGACGGGCGGGGAGGGATCGGCGGACTCTTCCAGCGGCTGCGCGGGAAGCCGGAAGGCGCGGCGGCGATGGCGCTGGCGTGTTCGGACGGCGCGTGCTGCGCCCCCGACGCGGCGGCGGCCTGCTGCTGATCGCCGGCGGACGGATCGAAGGTGGATTTGCGCCGGCCGCCGGGAGAGTGGATTCTTCCGGCGCCGGCGCGTTTCCGTCGCTCCGCTGCATGCTGACGGTCGTGCACGCGGCGTTCGCGATGCCGTGACGGATTCCGAGGCGGGCGGGGTAGATTCCTCGGCTCGTTCCTCGCTCGGAATGACAGGACGGGCGCCGGTGTGCGCCGTCGGTCTTTCACGACGACGCCTGCGCTGTCATTCCGAAGGAGCCCCGCGCGGAGCCCTTCGTCGCCACGGCGGCCGGGGGGCGACTGAGGAATCTAGCCCGCCCTCGGCCGATGCCCGCCCGATCTGCCCGCCGCGTGGTACGGAGCGTGCCCCTGCCGGGCGCTCCACCCTCATCCTCAGTCGCACGAACGAAGAAGCGAGCGAATGCGCCGCCTGGTCCTTTTCGACATCGACGGAACCCTGCTGCGGGCGGGGGGCTCGGGGAAGCGCGCCATCCACGCGGCGCTCCTGGAGGTCTTCGGCACCACCGGGCCCAGCGACGGCTACTCGTTCGCGGGGCGCACCGACCCCGAGATCGTCACCTACCTGATGCGCGCGGCAGGCATAGCCGACGCGGAGATCGAGGCGGGGCTCCCGCGGCTGTGGGGGCTCTACACGCGCTACCTGGAGCGCGAGATCGCGGGCGAGCGGGTCGTCGCGCTCCCCGGCGTGCCGGCGCTCCTGGAGCGGATCGAGGAGGCGGGCGGCCACGTGGTGCTGGGGATGCTCACCGGGAACGTCCGCGACGGCGCGCGGCTCAAGGTCGACGCGGCGGGGCTGGGGTTCGAGCGCTTCCGCGTGGGCGCCTTCGGCTCCGACCACGCCGCGCGCCCCGAGCTCCCCGCCGTGGCCGTCCGCCGCGCCCGCGAGCTCCTGGGCGTCGGCTTCGCGGGGAAGGAGATCGTCGTCATCGGCGACACGCCGAAGGACGTGGCGTGCGGCGAGGCGCTGGGGGTGCGCACCATCGGCACCGCCACCGGCGACTACGACGTCGGCGCGCTGGCCTCCTGCGGCGCCGACTACGCCTTCCCCGACCTCGCCGACACCGACGCCGTCTGGCGGGCCATCGCGGAGGGGTGAGGCGGGGTGAGGCGGGGTGAGGCGGGGTGAGGCGGGGTGGATCGGGATGCACGTGGACCGCGGCGGAAACGACGATCCGGATCCGCCTTCCTCCACGTCCGCCTGCGCGGACTGCACGCGGCCCTCGCGGCGCGGGGCAGAGGATCGTGAGGACGGCAGATCGGAGAGGAGAGGCCCGTCCGCGGCGCGCGGACGGGCCTCCTTCGTTCGCCGTCAGCCCGAGACCGGCGGGACGGGCTGGATGGGGGTGCCGTGGAGGCGGGGGTCGACCTGGCCGAGCTCGGGCTCCTCGCCCATCGGCTCGGGCGTCGCGACGTACTCGAAGTTACCGCTCCCGTCGGGCAGGGGGCCGCTGGCCCAGCGGCCGTCGGCGCTCTCGGTGCCGGCGGAGAGGTTCCAGAACTGGTTGGAGACCGCCTGGAGCTCCTTGTCGCGCGGGAAGGTCATCGGCCCCGGCGTCCGGTCGAGCCCGTCGGCCTCCAGCTCGGCGATGGCGGCGATCCACTGGTTCTGGTGGAGCGAGTCGCGGGCGATGAGGAAGCTCAGGAGGTCGCGCACGCCCTTGTCCTCGGTCATCGCGTACAGCCGGGTGACCTGGAGACGCCCCTGCGTCTCGGCGGTGAGGTTGAAGCGGAAGTCGGCCAACAGGTTGCCGCTGGCGACGATGTAGCGCGAGGTCCAGGGGAAGCCCACGCTGTCGGTGGGCGCCGCGCCGCACCCGGTGACGATGGAGTGCTGCGGGTTCATGGCCGCCGCGATCAGGTCGCGCGTGTCGTCGCCCCCCATCACCGCGCCCACGATGGGGATCCTGGCCGCGTCCTCCTGCGCCTTCAGCGGCGCGCCCTCCAGGAGGCGGGCGATCATGGTGGCGAGCATCTCGACGTGGCTGGCCTCCTCGGTGGCGATGTCGAGGAGCATGTCGCGGTACTTCCGCGGCCCCCGGCAGTTCCACCCCTGGAACATGTACGTCATCATCACGCTCATCTCGCCCCACTGGCCCCCCAGCACCTCCTGGAGCTTCTTGGCGAAGAGCGGATCGGGCGCGTCGGGCTTCGCGTTGTACTGGAGCCGCTTGTCGTGCAGGAACATCCCCACCTCCCAGAGCTGCGTCGGACACGACCGGCGGGTCCGCCGCACGGACCGCCGGAAAAAAGGTCCGGGGGCGGCTCGCAGGCGGCATACCGGACTCGGGTCAGAGGGAGTGCGTGAGTGCGTGAGTGCGGCGCGGGGGGATTCGGACTCAGAAGAGGGAGATCTGCTCGCCGATCTGCCTGGGCTCGACGGGGGGGATGCCGAGGCGGCGCTGGAGGTCGCGGGCGGAGGCGGGGCTGTGGCCGGCGAAGTGGTTGTTGAAGTAGCCGAAGACGTCCATCCCGCGGCCCAGGACGCGGCCGAGGACGTCGGCCCAGGCGGCGGTCTCGTCGGAGCGGTCGACCTGGACGTGGGAGAAGTCGGTGAGGTCGCGGTTGGGGCCCATCCAGCGGAGGTAGTGGAAGTCGGCGGTGGGCCGCTCCGCCAGGTCGAGGACCGTCTCGCGGTCGATCCACTTCCCGTCGCTGAGCGCCAGCGCCACCCCGTGCTCGGCCAGGAGGGAGAGGAGGTCGGGGAGGACCTGGGGGCGCATCCACTTGAAGTGCCGCACCTCCAGCGCGAAGCGGACGTCGCCGGGGAGGCGGGGGACGAAGCGCTCCAGCGCATCCCACTCCGAGGGGAGGAAGTCGGGCCCCATCTGCACCAGCACCGGCCCCAGCTTGGGCCCCAGGAGCCGCGCCCGCTCCAGGAAGAGCTCCAGCGCGTCGTCGGCCGCGGGGGCCAGCCGCCGCTCGTGGGTGATCTCCTGCGGCATCTTGAGCGCGAAGACGAACCCCTCCGGCGTCCGCCGCTCCCACCCCCGCACCGAGTTCACCGGCGGGATGGCGTAGAACGTCGAATCGACCTCCACCGTCCCGAACGCCTGCGCGTACGTCGACAGGAAGTCCGCCGGCCGCGTCCCCTCGGGATAGAACGGCCCCACCCACGCCGCGTAGTTCCACCCCTGCGTCCCCACCAGGATGCGTCCCGCCACCGCCGCCCCCGCGCGAGAAGGTGAGCCCCGCCCCAAAATGGACGAAGTTCCCACCATCATCGCCCCCCGCCCATTCCCGCGCAAGCCCCTCCGGAAAGCGGCGGACGGGGATGGCTCAGCACATAGGGTCGATGTACCCCTGGCAAGGTCCCCAGGGGTCTTGGCCCGAATACCGGCAGCTCGCGAAGCACGTGAAGGTGTCGCGGGGGCACCCCTCCGGGCAGGTGGCGCAGTTCGAGTACTCCGACGCGTAGGAGTCGTGCCCGCGCACGCTGCCGGCGTTCTCTCCCTGGCCGGCCGTGTCGAACGACTCCACCGCCAGGTCTTCGATGTCGAGACGGATCTTGCGCATGGCCGATTTCCTCCTCGTTTGGCGTTCCGGCGACCGCTCTCAACGGGCCTTCCCCACAGAAACGCAACATAGTCGCCGATCGCCCACCCGGCCAGAATCATAAAAAGGCCCTGGCGCCGCGGGCGTCGTCGGCACCGCCCCTCACCGCCCCCCCAGCGCCTCCCCCCGCCGCAGCGCCGTCGTCGTCACCCCCAGCCAGAAGAGCCCGACGGCCGCCCCCGCCGCGATGTCGCTCGGCCAGTGGCTCCCCAGCCGGAGCCGCGCCAGCGCCACGACGGCCGTGACGCCGATCCAGAAGAGGACGCCGAAGACCCGCTCCCCCCAGCTCCCGCTCCCCCGCAGCCACATCCAGACGAAGAGCCCGTACGCCGACACCATCTGCGCGATGTGCCCCGACGGGTACGCGTGGAAGCCGGGCGCCGCGATCCCCCCCGCGATCACGTCGGGACGCGCGCGGTCCCACGCCGTCCACCCGGCGAGGACGATCAGGTCGAGCATGAAGAACGACGCCAGCACGGCCAGCGCCCGGAGCGGCCGCCGCGCCCGGGCGCAGAGGATGGCGGCCAGGAGGACGACGGGGATGATGAACACCGAGTTCCCCGGCGACTCGGCCCAGAGCGCGGTGCTGAAGCTCATGGGGCCCCCCTCCAGCCCCCGCAGCCACGCCGCCTCCCAGTCGAGCCGCCCCGCCTCCACCATCCGCCGCGCCCCCCAGCAGAGCGCCAGCACCAGCGCCACGCCCCCCGCCAGCCCCCACGTCAGCGTCCACGCGAAGCGCCGCCGCGCCGCGTCGGGGGTCGCGCGCACGTCGGCCGCGAAGACGCGCCACGTCCCGCGCGCC
>DATACF010000151.1:0-1901 GCA_036259235.1 Longimicrobium sp.
CGCCCGCTTCCCGGCGGGCGCACTCCCACGCCACGCACCCTCGACAGACGCATGGAAGCCGCCGACGCCGCAGAGCTGATTGCCGAGATCAAGGAAGACCGCGCCGACGCCGCCGCCAACGAGCGCTTCAACAACACCGCCGCGCTGATCATCGCCATCATCGCCGCGCTCCTGGCCATCGGGAGCCTGGGGGGCGGGAACGTGGCCGAGGACATGGTCCACAACAACATCAAGGCGAGCGACACCTGGGCCTTCTACCAGGCCAAGAACGTCCGCCAGACCGCCTACCGCCTGGCCCTCGACGACCTGGAGACGCAGCTCGCCGCCGGCGCCCTGGCGCCCGAGACGCGGAAGTCGCTGGAGGAGAAGAGCGCGCGTTACCGCGAGACCATCGCCCGATACGACGACGAGCCCGACCCGTCGGCGCCCGGCGACTCGATGCGCGGCGAGGGGAAGAAGCAGCTCTCCGTCCAGGCCCGCAGCTACGAAGCCGCCCGCGAGCGCGCCGAGAGCCAGGACGCCAACTTCGACTACTCCGAGGTCGCCTTCCAGCTCGCCCTCGTCCTCGGCTCCGTGGCCATCCTCGCCCACTCGAAGAAGCTCCTGGTCGGCACCGTGGGCTTAGGGATCGTCGGCTTCGTCCTCCTGGTGAACGGGTTCCTGCTCCTCTTCCCGCTGCCGTTCTAAAAGAGAAAAAGAAGTCCCTCGCAGGAAAGCCGGGCGGCGCCCGAGGAATCTACTCCGCGAGCCGCGAGGCCGGTTTCCAGGCGCGAGGCCGACGTCCGGGTGTCCCCCGGCTGGATTCCTCGGCTCCGCTCGGAATGACATGCACGGCTCTCGTGCTCGTCCCGGGCACTGCCACCAGGCCGGCTCCAGGCGCGAGCCCGACGTCCGTGCATCCCCGGCTGGACGCCCCGGCTTCGCCCGGAATGTCAGACGCGGGCGTTCGTGCTCGTTCTTTGACACCTGCGACTGGGGCACTCAGGACTCAGGACTTCCCCCGACGCCGGTGGCGCGGCTACTTTCGTGTCGCGCTCCCCGCGCGCCCGCTTTCCCCTTTCCCGGAACGACGCACCATGCGAACGCTGATCCGAGTCCTGCCCGTGGCCCTGCTCGCGGCCACGGCCGCCCCGCTGGCCGCGCAGGGGCACACCCACGGCGCCCAGGGCGGCAACCACGGCGCCCACCACGGCGGCGGCGCGCACGCGATGCCCGCCGGGTGGCAGGCGCGGCTCGACCGCGAGGGCTCCACGGACGCCCTCCACTTCATGGAGATGAGCGGCGGCTTCCACGTCACCACCGGCCCCGCCGCGGTCTTCTACAACCCCGCCAACAACGTGACGGGCGATTTCCGCGCGCGCGCGACCTTCACCCAGACCAAGGCGCCCACGCACCCCGAGGCGTACGGGCTGGTGATCGCCGGGAAGGACCTGGGCGCCGCCGCCGACTACATGTACTTCATCGTCCGCGGCGACGGGAAGTACATGGTCCGCCACCGCGCCCCCAACGGCGAGGTGCACACCATCGTCGACTGGACCGAGAGCCCCGCCCTGGTGAAGCAGGACGCGGCCGGCAAGGCCACCAACGCCCTCGCCGTCGAGGGCGGGGCGTTCGGCGTGCGCTTCCTCGCCAACGGCCAGAAGGTCGCCGAGTTCCTCAAGGCCGACGTCCCGTACCTCGTCACCGACGGGATCGTGGGGCTGCGCGTCAACCACAACCTCGACGTGCACGTCTCCGACTTCGCGGTCGAGCGCGGCGGGATGTAGGAACGGCGACGGCGGATCTCACGCAGAGAAGCAGGGTCAGCGGGGAAGTCCTCTGCCGCCTCTGCTCCTCTGCGTGAGACCCGCGGTGCGGAAGGTCAAGGAAATGCGAACGGGGCGGCGGACCACGAAAGGTCC
>DATACF010000152.1:0-5417 GCA_036259235.1 Longimicrobium sp.
GCCCCGCGGCAGCGAGTCTGCCGCGGGGCCGTTTCGCGTTCGATGACCGATGTGACAACCGGGCGCGACATCGTCCAATCTGTAACGTCACGATCGAATCAGCCCGGTATATTCGTGGTGGCAAAGTATGGTGAGACGACCTGGAGGGCTTCATGAGCGAGACGATACAGGTGACGCTTTCCGAGGCGGCGAAGGCTGATCTGGAAGCGCTCGCCCGCGCCGACGGTGTCTCGAAAGAAGAGCTCGTCCGCAAGGCGATCGAGACCTACCTGTCCACTCGCCGCTTCCACGATCTCCGCGCGCGGATCCTGGAGCAGATCGAGCGCGATCGGCCCGGGGGGTACACGGACGAGGATATCTTCCGCATGGTTTCTTAAGATTCGGCTTCTGATCGCCGTCTACAGATCATGGAAAGACGAGATAGAGGAACGGCCCCGCGGCACCGAGTCTGTTCGTCTTTCGGATGGCGCGGACGTTGGTCAATCCGCCGTCCGCAACGCGGCCATGGGTTGATCCGGGAATGGCGCGGTGCGAACATTGTGCGCCACGCGGCCGGCCGGTCGCGAGCTTCGCCACCCTTCCGTACCAGAGGATTCCCATGCCCAAGCTCACGCTGAACCTGGACGCGCTGCACGTGGAGTCGTTCAGCCTGGCGGCGCGTTCCGCCGAGCAGGAAGCCGCGCGCGATGGCTTCTACGCCAGCGGGGCGCAGGCCTGCTTCACCGCCAAGACCTGCGCCTCCGGCGGCGCCGTCTGCTGCGCCTGACGCCATGCGAAAAGGCTGCGGAGGAGGCGTGCTCCTCCGCGGCCTTTCGCGTCTGCCAGGGGACCGGACCTCGCCGGTCTGCGTACGGTCAGGCGGCCGCCTCGCTGAGGGTGCGGTCGATGACCTGGAGGAGGACGTCGACGGGCTGGGCGCCGGAGACGGCGTAGCGCTCGTCGAAGACGAAGAAGGGGACGCCGCTGATCCCGCTCCGCGCCGCCACCCGCTGGCTCTCGTCGACCTCGGCGGCGTAGGCGTCGCCGGCGAGGACCTCGCGGGCGCGGGCGGCGTCGAGCCCGGCGGCGGCGGCGAGCCCGGCCAGCACCGACGGGTCGCTGACGTTGCGCCCCTCCGCGAAGTAGCCGGCGAAGAGCGCCTCGGCGGCCTCCCACAGCTTCCCTTCGTCCTGCGCCAGGAGCATCACCCGGTGCGCGTCGCGGGTGTTGGGGGCGACGGCCACGCGCTCGAAGTCGAAGCGGATCCCGTCCTCCGCCCCCGCGCGCGAGACGTGGGCGAACATCCCGCGCGCCCGCTCCCACCCGCCGAACTTCCGCTCCACGAACTCGTCCCACGCGGTCCCCTCGCGCGGGAAGCCGGGCTGGAGCTGGAAGGGCCACCAGCGCACCTCCGCCTCCACCTCCGGCCGCCGCGCCAGCGCCTCCTTCAGCCGCCGCTCGCCGATGTAGCACCACGGACAGGCGATGTCCGCGAACACGTCGATCCTCATTCGCCCCTCTCCTCGGTAGACTCACGCTTCGGCGGGCGGATACACCGCGTGACCGGCGCGGTGCCCGCGCCGAAGCGGATCAAACGCCGCGCGGACCGGGTACGCGACGCCATCCACCACGCCCATCGCATCACAGCCCGAGCCGCATGCGCCTTCGATCCACCGCCCCGCTCGCGCTCCTCGCCCTCACGCTGGGCGGGTGCACGCACAACCTGCGGCCGATCCAGGAGCCGGGGCGCGCCACCGCCTTCCCCACCGCGCACCCGTGGACCAGCATGGTCTACGCGGCGCGGACGGACAGCGGCGTGGTGGTGATCGACCTGGGGTGGGGCGGCGCGGAGGGCGCGCTCACCCGGCGGCTGCGGGCGCTGGGGGCCACCCCCGGCGACGTGACCGACGTCTTCGTCACGCACAGCCACCGCGACCACATCGGCGCCTGGCGCGCGGTGCAGGGGGCGCGCTTCCACCTCTCCGACACCGAGGCGGCGCTCTTCGAGGGGCGAGCCGGGCACCACGACCTCCCCTCGCGCCTGGCCGCCCGGGTGCTGGGGCACGCGGGCCCGCTCCCAGGCGAGGTGGACGTCCGCCCCTTCGCCTCCGACACGCTCTTCACCTTCGGGCGCGACACCGTGCGCGCCTTCCGGGTGACCGGCCACACCGAGGGGCACGCCGCCTACCTCTTCCGCGGCGTCCTCTTCGCGGGCGACGCCATCGCCCGAAAGCCGCTCACCGGATTCAAGGGCGCCGACGCCGTCTTCACCACCGACCCCGAGGTCGCCCGCCAGAGCCTCCGCTCCCTCTTCGAGCGCGTGCGCCCCTACGACGTCCGCTGGGTCTGCAACGCCCACGCGAAGTGCGCCCGCCTCGACTCCGCCTTCGTCCGCCGCGTCACGCGGTAGATCGAGCGCGGACGACGGACGCGAAAAGGCCCCGCTCGACGGCGGGGCCTTTCGTTCGTCACGCGAGAGGCTGCCCGAAACTTCAGCCCAGCGCCTCGAGGCGGCGGACGAAGTCGACCAGGCGCTCGCGGCGCTGCTGGAGGGCGACGCGGAAGTCGTGGTCGTCCGTGCCGGAGATCTCGGACTGGAGCTCGTCGAGGTACGACTTGAGCGCGTCGCCGACGATGAGCGCGTCTTCGCGGGTGATGTCGATCGTGGCCATCCCGTTCCTCTCCCATGGACCGTTGCCGGATGCACTTCGCTCGTCTAGCCCGAGATATTACCCGCGGCAGGCGCGAGACAGTTCCCGGGCTCGTCTCCGCCTCAACAGCACGCCGCGAGCCAGAACGCGGAACCGTCCTCCCCCGCGGCGTGGAAGAGGACGGTCGTATGGAGCATCGCGCCGTCGCGAGCGGAGGTCCGTGCGATCTGCCCGGCTCCCGGGCGAGGCGAGTCGATTCCTCGCTCGTGCCGCGCTCGGAATGACAGGCCGGGGTCGTCGCGCGCTTCCCGTTCTCTCCGGCTAGACGTGGATCGCGTGGCCCGACACCGCGAGGGCGGCTTCCTTGACCGCCTCGGGGAGGGTGGGGTGCGCGTGGACGGAGCGGCCGATGTCCTCGGCGGAGGCGTGGAACTCCACCGCCAGCGCCGACTCGGCGATCAGGTCGGAGGCGCGCGGGCCGAGGATGTGGACCCCCAGGACGCGGTCGGTCTTCGCGTCGGCGATCACCTTCACGAAGCCGTCGGCCTCGGCCATGGCCTTGGCGCGCCCGTTGGCGGTCCAGGGGAACTTGCCGACCTTGAACTCGCGCCCGGCGGCCTTCGCCTCCTCCTCCGTCATCCCCACCGAGGCGATCTCGGGCCAGGTGTAGACGACGTTCGCCACCGCGTCGTAGTTGACGTGGCCGTGCTTCCCGGCGGAGAGCTCCACCGCCGCGACGCCCTCCTCCTCCGCCTTGTGCGCCAGCATCCGCCCGCCGATGGCGTCGCCGATGGCGTAGACGTTTCCGACGCCCGTGTGGTAGCGCTCGTCCACCTGGATGACGCCGCGGTTCAGCTTGACTCCCGCCTCCTCGAAGCCCATCCCCTCGGTGTACGCGCGCCGCCCGACCGCCACCAGGAGGTAGTCGGCCTCGATCGGCTCCTGCCCCTCGACGGAGACGATCACCTTGTCGCCCTTCCGCTCGGCGCCCGCCACGCGCGCCCCGGTGCGGATGTCGAAGCCCTGCTTGCGGAAGATCCGGTCGGCCGTCTTCACCACCTCCGCGTCCATCCCCGGGAGGATCGTCGCCTGCGCCTCCAGCACCGTCACCTTGGCGCCCAGCCGGAGCCAGACGCTCCCCAGCTCCAGCCCGATCACCCCGCCGCCGACGACCACCAGGTGCCCGGGGACCTCGGGGAAGGAGAGCGCGCCGGTGGAGTCG
This sequence comes from Longimicrobium sp., assembly GCA_036259235.1. Taxonomy (GTDB): domain Bacteria; phylum Gemmatimonadota; class Gemmatimonadetes; order Longimicrobiales; family Longimicrobiaceae; genus Longimicrobium. The sequence goes on from DATACF010000152.1 coordinate 3,853, forward strand.
ACGATCCGCTCGTGGTCGAACTTCAGGAACGGGAGCTCGACCGGCACGGACCCGGTGGCCAGCACGATCGTCTTTGCGCGCACCGTCGTCGTGGCGCCGTCGGACGCGGCCACCTCGATGGTCTCGGGCGAGGTGAGGCGGCCGAAGCCGCGGATCCACTCGATCTTGTTCTTCTTGAAGAGGTACGCCACCCCGTCGGTGAGCCCCTTCACCACCCCGTCCTTGCGCTGGAGGAGCGCGGGGACGTCGATCTTCGGCTCCTCGACGACGATCCCGTGCGACTTCGCCTTGTGGCGGATCTGGTCGAAGAGCTCGGTCGAGTCGAGCATCGCCTTGGAGGGGATGCACCCCACGCGGAGGCAGGTGCCGCCCAGCGCCGGCTCCTTCTCGATGCACGCCGTCCTGAGCCCCAGCTGCGCCGCCCGGATCGCCGCCACGTACCCGCCGGGCCCGGCGCCGAGGACCACGAGGTCGAAGGTCTTTTCGTCAGCCATGATTATCCGGAAGTCCTGAGTCCCAAGTCCTGAGTCCTGAGTGGATCGCGAGCGAGGATCGTCGCGCTCCGACGGGCATCCGGGCGAGGCGAGTGGATTCCTCGGCTCGTTCCTCGCTCGGAACGACGGGGCGGGCATTCGTTCGAATCAGCCGCGCCCGTCTCTGATACACCGCACCGGCGCCCGCGCAAGCGCCGCGCCGGATGCCTTCTCGATACGCGAAAGTGCGGGCGCGCGAATTCACTTTCGCACTCCCGCACTCACACACTTCCGCACTGTGGCGGTTCAGCCTTCCAGCAGCAGGTTCATCGGGTCTTCCAGCATCCGCTTGATCGTCACCAGGAAGCGCACGGCCTCGCTCCCGTCGACGATGCGGTGGTCGTAGGTCAGCGCCACGTACATGATCGGGCGGACGGTGATCTCGCCGTTCACCACCACCGGGCGCTCCACGATGTTGTGCATCCCCAGGATCCCCACCTGCGGCGGGTTGAGGATGGGCGTGGAGAGCATGGAGCCGAAGACGCCGCCGTTGGTGATGGTGAAGGTGCCGCCCTGCAGTTCCTCCAGCGTCAGCTTCCCGTCGCGCGCCCGGGTGCCCAGCTCGGCGATCTCCTTCTCCAGCGCCGCGAAGCTCTTGCGGTCGGCGTTGCGGACGACGGGGACCACCAGCCCCTCCTCGGCGCCCACCGCGATCCCGATGTCGTAGTAGCCCTTGAGGACGATCTCGTCGCCCTGGATCTCGGCGTTGAGCCGGGGGAAGGCCTTGAGCGCGCCGATGACCGCCTTGGTGAAGAAGGACATGAAGCCGAGCTTGATCCCGTTCTTCTTCACGAACTCGTCCTGCCGCGTCCGGCGCAGCTCCATCACCGCGTGCAGGTCCACCTCGTTGAAGGTGGTGAGGCTCGCCGTGGTCTGCTGCGCCTCCACCAGCCGCCGCGCGATGGTCTGCCGCCGGCGCGACATGCGCACGCGCTCTTCGCGCCCGTTGGCCGAAACCGGCGCCGAGGCAGCGGGCTTCTCGGCTGCTGCCGCGCCGTTGGCGGCGGCGGGCTGGGCCGCGGGCGGTGGTGC
>DATACF010000153.1:0-1813 GCA_036259235.1 Longimicrobium sp.
CGCGATTCATCGCGCTGCCGTCGCGGGAGGCAGGCTCCGCGGGGCGCGATGAATCGCGCATCTACATTGTGCGGTGAGAGGGCGGGCGGTTTCGCGCCGGGGCGGCTCGTCGGTCAGAGGAAGAGGACGAGGAGGGCGACGGCCCAGTCGAAGGCGGCGTAGAAAGGGGGGAAGAAGCGGCGGACCTCGCCGGTGTGGGCGGCGCGGGGGTGGTGGAGGAGGTCCCAGACGCCGTGGAGGAAGAAGCCGGCGACGATCCAGTGCCACGACCACCAGAGCGCCAGCGTGGCCACGACGAGGAAGAAGAGCCCCGCGAGCGCCTCCACCACCACCACGCTCCGCCGCCCGTCGGCCGCCGCCAGCCCCCAGTAGATCCCGCCGCTCGCCGCCAGCACCATCGCCAGGAGGTCGATGGCGCCGTCGCGGAACTGGTAGAGGGCGATGGCGAAGAGCCCCGCCAGCGCCAGCCCGGCCAGCGCGGGGACCACCCCGCCGCCGTGGCGCTGCCGCATGGCCAGGCGCCCGGCACGGGCGGCGGCGCTCGTCTGTGGATTGACCGTCATCGGCGGTGCTCGAGTCGTCGGGAAGGAGGACAGGGATCGACGCGCGGATGATGATACGCGCTCCCGCGCGCCGCGCCTAGCGCCCGCCGCCGAGGTGGCGCGAGAGGAAGGGGAAGACGTGGGTGCGCAGGCGCGCTTCCACGTGGCTCCCGTGCGTGCCGTCGTACTCCTCGAAGGCGTGGGGGACGCGCGCGGAGTCGAGCTGGGCGGCGAGGCGGCGCGCGGAGGGCGGGATGTGCGCGAAGCCGTCGCGGCTCCCCACGTCGAAGGCCAGCCCCCGCAGGCGCCGCAGCCCGTCCGCGTTCCGCGCGGCGAAGTCGGCATCCGCCCGCTTCCAGCGCGTGTACGCCGGCTCGGCGGGCGCCAGCGTGTCGCCGGAGGGGGCGAAGGGGAAGTCGACGTACAGCGGCGGGCGGCCGGGATCGGGCGAGAGGAGGGCGGCGAGGCCGAGGTGGAAGAAGGTCCAGAAGCCGGTCGCGCCCGGCGCGGGGCGGGCGGCGAGCGCGAGGGTGGTGTCCCACGCGGCGCGGTTGCGCCCGAGCTCGTCGGCCAGCTCCGGGCCCATGCAGCACGGGCTGAGCGCGTACGCGGCGCCGAAGGTGTCCGGGTGGCGGGCGGCCAGCCGGAGCGCGCCGAAGCCCCCCATCGACCACCCCGCCACCGCGCGCCCGCCGGGGTCCGCGAGGGTGCGGAAGCGCGCGTCGGCCCACCGCACCAGCTCGACGGCGGTGAACGCCTCCCAGTCGCCCGCCACCGGGGAGGCGGCGTAGAACGAGCCGCCGTAGGCGTTGTGGGCGTCGGGGATCACGACGATCATCGGCCGCACCGCCCCGGCGGCGATCAGCGAGTCGAGGGCGCGGGGGACGGCGAAGCGCTCCGTCCACTGCGCGGGCGTCCCCCCGAAGCCGTGGAGGAGGTAGACGACCGGGTAGCGCCGCCCGGGACGCTCCCCGTACCCGGGCGGGAGATAGACCTCCACCTCCCGCCGCGGCGAGTCGCCCAGGAGGTTCCCCGCCAGCGCCGCCGACACCACCGTGTCGCGCACCACCGTCCCCCGCCCGGCGGTCGGAGCGGCGGCGGGCGGCGCGGCCACGCACCCGGCCAGCGCGAGGAGGAGGATGGACGCGAGGCGGCGGACGGGCATCACGCGGAGGACCGGGGGAAACGGACCGGGGGCGAGGGGGAGAAACATAGCGCGCCGCCGCGCTCGGGGACCACCCTCGCGCGACCCGGTGTACGCGCCCCGGCCC
>DATACF010000154.1:0-2619 GCA_036259235.1 Longimicrobium sp.
GCCACGGCCACCCGGCGGGCGGCGCGCTCGACGTGGCGGAAGAGGTGCTCGGGGGGGAGGGCGGGGTCGAGCGTCTCGTAGGCGCACTCGTCCAGCGCCAGGACGGCGCGCTCGACGAAGGCCAGGATCTCGCGGTCGTCGCGGGTGTCGACCCCGCGCTGCCCCACCTGGGCGGCGTAGCGGGCCACGGCGCGGTGGAGCTCGGCGAACTGCCCGGCCAGCCGCACCACCTCGGTCTGGGTGGCGCTCCACCCCGCGTACATCTCGCTGTGCGCCATCACCGTGGCGCAGGGGGGGATGAAGCGCCCGTCGGGCTCGAAGGCCAGCGTCTCGGAGGCGCGCCGGAGGCGGCCGACCACCACCGCGCGGGCGGCCACGTCGGCCCCGGCCCCCAGCGCCACCCGGAAGCGGGGCTTCAAGAGCGCCGCCCGGGCGGGGTTGGCGGGGTCGCCGCCGACGCTCCCGTCGTCCTCCTCCTTCCCCTCCTCGCGGACCAGGTGGACGAGGAGCTCGGTGGCGCCCGCCAGGTCGGCCTTGCGGAACTCGCCGCGGGCCACGTCGCGCCCCCCCACGTCCACCGGGTCGCCCGAGGGGGTGATCCCCCGCGCCTCCAGCACCGCCACCCGCACCGTCTCGCCGTCGTCGCTCACCTGGAGGCGGGGGTCGAAGCGGGCGAGCCCGCGCTCGGCCTCGCCCACCCGCACCCCGCCCCCCACCAGCCCGCTCCCGGAGACGCAGTAGCGGAGGACCCACGCCACCGAGGCGTCGACGTAGGCGTCCTGGGTGCGGAAGTGGTCCGGGGTCAGGAGCATCCCGGTGGTCCAGTTGACCGACTTCGGGGCGGCGGGGGGCGCGCTCACGCGGCTCTCCTTTCGGGGGTGGCGCCCAGGCGGGCGTTGACGCCGAGCAGGGGCTCGGCCTCGGGGTCGCCCAGCCGGGCGGGGACGGACGGGTCGCCCACGGCCCACCGCTCGCGGACGCGGCCGTGGAGGAGGGCCGGGAGGAGGAGGCGGTAGAGGGCGCGGCGCTCGGGCGTCGGCTCCGGGGCGTGGTGGCGGCGCCAGGCGGGGAGGTCGAGGGGGCCGAAGGTGACCTCCACCACGCTCCGCTCCACCACCCCCGCCCCGGCCACCGTGTCGACCCCCAGCCGCGCCCCCGCCTCCCCCAGCCGGCTCCGCGCCCCCTCGGGGAGCTCCACCACGTCGTGGACGACGCGCACCTCCGCCACCGGGAGCCCCAGGACGAGGGGGAAGGCGAGGCGGAGCGCCCCCTCCGTCCCCGCCGCGCGGTGGAGCTCCGGCAGCAGGCGGGCGAGGGCGTACCACGCCTCCGGGGCGAAGGGCTCCGGCGAGAGGCCGAAGATCTCCTCGATCCAGCGGAGCGCCGCCGCGGGCTCGTCGGGGTGGAGGGCCAGGAAGCCCCCCGCCTGGCGGAGGTGGAGCGCCAGCTTCTGGAGGGGGTTGTCGAAGAGCGCCATCAGGCGGTCGACGCGCAGCTCCCGGTCGTCCTCGTCGCGCAGGGGGTACGGGAGGAGGTCGAGCCCCCCCGCCCCCGACACCGAGAGCACCACCCGCGTCCGCGGGGTCAGCGGCGTCCCCGGGGCGGGGCTCTGGCGGAGGACCGTCCCCGCGACCCACCCGGGGCCCGCGCTCTCCAGGACGATCCGCTCGGGGTCGACCCCCAGCCGCCGGAGGGCGGCCACCGCCGCGTCCACGTCGTGGCGGAAGGTCCGCCGCGGCGCGCAGAAGTCGGGCATCCGGCTCACCGGCCCCCCCGCGGCACCGCCGGCTCCACCTCCACCCGCACCGTCACCCCCAGCGGCGCCCGCGCCTGGAGGTGCGCCTCCAGGAGCGCCCGCAGCCGCGGGAGCTCGGCCGCGGGGTCGGCGACGCCGTCGGCGCGGGCGCGGACGGCCAGCACCCGCTCGACCCCGTGCGCCCCCGCCTCGGCCCGCGCCTCCACCTCGGCCCCCACCACCCGGGGGTCGAAGACGCGGGCGGCCACCTCCACGTCGGCCGCCGTCACCACCCGCTCGCGGGTGCGGAGGAGCTCGGCGAAGCGGAGCCGCGCCGGGGGGTACGGCGGGGGCGCGCTCCCCGCCCCCGAGACGGTGAGGTTGGCCACCTGGGCGGTGACGTTGGCCAGGTCGGCCCCGATCCGGCAGACGCGGCCCGTCTCCAGCCCGTTCCCCTTCTCGCCGTCGCAGAGGAGGAGGCGGACCATGGCGTAGGCGTCGGCGCGCCCGGTGGCGTGGCGGGCGGGGGTCAGCTCCAGCCGCCCCTCGCGCCACCGCCACCGCCCGGCCCCGGGGCCGGCCCCCAGGTCCGACGCCTCGGCGTAGGCGCCCCCCCGCTCGCCGGTGACGCTCAGCACCCCCATCACGTGCCGCTCCAGGCTCCCCTCGGGGCGGAGCGTCACCACCGTCCCCATCCGGTCGAAGGGGACCTGCTCGCTCCACACCTCCACGTTGGAGGCGGTCACGCAGTTGACCTCCACCCGGTGGAGGGCGTGGGCCACCCCGGCGAGCCCCGCCGGGAGGGGGACCTGCACCCACGCCAGCGGGCGCTCCAGCGCGTCGGCCGGGGCGTCCTCGGGGAGGAGGTGGGCCGCCGCCGCCCG
>DATACF010000155.1:0-1636 GCA_036259235.1 Longimicrobium sp.
GGTGTAGACGAACAGCCGGTTGTCGAACGTCCGGACGCTCTGGTACGGGGCCTTGACCCGCAGCCCGGGCTCGGTGATCACCTGCACCGGGTCGCCGAACGCGGTGACGACGGCGTACTCGCCGGCATCCACGGTGAAAAAACAGAGCCACCCCAGCCCGAGGGCCGCCGCGACGGCGCCCGCCAGCGCCACGCTCCGCGCGCGCCACGGCGGCACTGCGACCGGGCTGTCGGGGATGTCGGGACCGTCGGACGGCTGCATCGCTCTCCGGGCCGCCCGAGGCGCGCGCGACCCGCTTCCCCTCTCCCGCTTGCGTTGTCGTTGCGTGGACCTTTCGGTGGAGCTTGGAGAAGTCGTGTCGAGCCGGCAAGCTGAAAAACGGCCCGCGGCGAAAGATCGGACCTACGCACTATATTATAACATAATAGGGCGAAATTAGGGCCTTGAGTCCGGCTGCGCGGTTCCCCGTCCTGACCTCGATTCAAGGCGCCCTTGGCTGCAGGACCCACGGCGCGGCAATCGACCGCGCGCCGAGGACGCGGTTCACCCGGTCCTCCCACTCGGCGAACCCGACCGCGGGCGCGGCCTCGCCCGGATCGAACCAGGGGCCTGAAGCGAAGGACCCTGAGCTAGCGGCTCTCCGTGACCTCCTTCGCGAGACTCGCCAGAAGGATCTTGGTGATCACGCCGTCCTGCGGCAGGCCGCGGACCTCCTGGTACGTCCGCACCGCCGACTGCGCTCGCGGCCCGACGAGCCCGTCGACGGGGGCGGGGTCGAAGCCGACCGCGCGCAGCGCCTTCTGCACGGACGCAACCAAGCGTCTGTTGGAGAGGTCGACGTCGCCGCTCCCGGCCTGCGCAACGCTCAAGGAGCGCGGGGCGGGCGATGCCGTGGCGTCGGGCAACATCAGCAGGGGAGGCGCCGCGGACGGCGAAGGCGCCGGCGGGGTCGACGGCGCAGGCTTTCCCACGCCGCCGCTTTCGGCGCCGGCCGCCAATGAGGACAGCGCCACGACCGCGGCCGCCGCGACGGTGGCGGTCGCTACCCGATGAGAACGTTGCGGCATCGCTGCATGGCCTCCCGCTGGGATACGGCGGCCAGATTGGTGCGCGCCGGCCGAGCCGATAAGCCCGGTCGTGGGTCCGCTTTTCTCGCCCGTTCAACCGGGCGAGGGGCCCCGCCGGTCGCGGGGGACAGGGGGAGGGAGGGCGCGATGGGGAGACGGGGGCGGTGTCGCCTCCCGCCCCCGTCGGGGTTGGGGCGTCAGGTGGTCGCCCGCGTCCTCGGGGTGCCGCGGCGGACGTCCCAGAGCTCCGTCGGCGGGGGACGGTACGCGATTCATCCGGCACCGATGGGGTTGCCGTTGTACACCTGGCTCGACCAGGCGTAAGATGACAGCCTCACCCGAAGCGAGGAGGACCGATGGTGGCTGAGTCCGCGCCGCGCCGCGAAGGGACGGACGAACTCGTCGAGGCGTATCTGCGGCGGGCGCAGCGGGCGCTCGCGCGCATCGCCGGGGCGATGCCGCGGCACCGGCTGGTCGAGGCGATCGGGGCGGAGAGCGACGCCGAGGTGCTGTACCGGACGCTCCTGGAGCCGGCGGCGATCGTCGACGGCATCGGCGACGCCGACCCG
>DATACF010000156.1:0-4971 GCA_036259235.1 Longimicrobium sp.
CCCGCACCGGCGCGCCGGCCCCGGCCGCCGCGGGCGCGCGCGACACCGCGGGCCCCGGCACGCGCTGACACGAGGACGAGAAAGAACCGATGGCTGCTCATTCCGATTCGTTCCCGACCTCGGTCCCCTACCGGACGCTCCGCGTCTCGGGGGTGGTCCTGGGGGTCCTCGCCGTGGTCGGCGTCGTGGCGCTCGTCCTCACCTTCGTGGTGGGGAACGAGGACCGGCGGTGGCTGGCGCTCCACCAGGGGTGGCTCTTCTGGAGCTCGGTCGCGGTGGGGCTCGTCGTGCTCGGCGTCGCCCACCATATCACCAACGCGCGGTGGGCGTGGCCGATCCGGCGCTTCACGCAGGCCGGCGCGGCGTTCCTCCCGGTCTCCTTCGTCCTCTTCTTCGTGCAGTGGATGGGGAACCACACCTACTTCCACCACTGGATCGGCCACATCGAGGGCGACCCGGTGCTGGAGGAGAAGGCGGCGTGGCTCACCACCGGCGGGATGCTCCTGCGCGACGGGCTGGCGGTGGCGGTCCTCTTCGGGATGCTCCTGTACTTCGTCTACCACTCGCTCCGCCCCGACCTCTACGGGAGCAACCACTCGCCGCTGCACGCCCGCATCACCGGCGGGCACCGGGGGCTGGTGAACGAGGAGGCGCGGCGCTCGCGGGCGGTCCTGAACGTCGTGGCGCCGATCACCGCGCTCCTCTTCGGGCTCCTCTGGGGGATGGTGGGGATCGACCAGGTGATGACGATGCTCCCGCACTGGTTCAGCACCATGTTCCCGGTGACGTTCCTGGTGAGCTCGTTCCACTCGGCGATCGCCATGAACATCCTGATGGTGGTGGTGCTGGGGCTGGGGCAGCTGAAGCTGCACGACTACATCACGCCGAAGACGTTCCACGACATGGGGAAGATGCTCTTCGCCTTCGCCGTGTTCTGGATGTACATCAACTGGTCGCAGTACGTGGTGATCTGGTACGGGCTCCTCCCGCACGAGCAGGAGTTCTTTGTCCAGCGCTTCAACGCGCCGTTCGCCTGGCTGACGATCCTCGCGGTGGCGTGCATCTTCGTCTTCACCTTCCTCTCGCTCCTCCCGCGGACGATGAAGAAGACGCCGGCGATCGCGGCGGCGGTGGCGGTGGTCGTGCTGGTGGGGCACTGGCTGGAGCGGCTCCTGATCAGCTACCCGTCGGTGTGGACCGAGGAGATGGGGCACTTCCCCATCGGGCTCCCGGAGCTCCTGGCGACGGTGGGGTACGGGTCGCTCTTCTTCGCCTGCTACCTCTGGTTCCTCAAGACCTTCCCGGTGCTCCCCTCGCCCGCGTCGCTGGCGACGATCCCGCAGCCGCTGATGCAGATCCCCGCGCACGGGCGGCGGGTCGAGGCCTGAGGGCGGGTTTCGCGAGACGGCTGGGCCGGCCCCGTGGCTCTTCGACGAGCCGCGGGGCCGGCTCGCGTTTGTGGGGATCGGATCGGAATGGGATCGGGGTGGGGATCGCGATCAGAACTGGTACCAGGTCGCCTGGAGAGGGGTTGATCGAGAGAAACCCCGGCCTGTCATTCCGAACGAGGACCGAGTGAGGAATCTACTCGCCTCGCCAGGTGGCTGGCTTCCAGGCACGGATCTCTCCGAAACACCCTCTGATCGTCCGGATTCGGCATGATGCCTGATGCCGCATCGGGTTGTACGACCGGTTCTCGCCCACGATCTGGGTCTCGTGCTCCCGCGGGCCGTGCCAACTGCGTAATCGGGGGATGTGGAGCAGGGGCCGGCTTCCGCGCCGATCCCCCTGATCACGTGGTTTGCGATGCTTGGAACGCGAAGACGCGGCGGGCGGGACGCGGATCGACGGGAGGCAGGATCGAAGGGGCCTCTGCGAAAAATTTCGATACTCATCTCCGCCTATGGCTCCACGGTGGAGGGCGGGAGGGTTCCGCGGGCGCGATAAATCGCGCGGCTACATTGTCTTGTGGCGGATCGGCCTTTCCTTCCCGAGGCGTCGGAGCGCGTGTAAGGCCGGCCTGATCCCCCGATCGCGGACGACGAACCCCGGCCCGCGCGCGCGGGTACTGTTGCGCGCGCAAATGGCGGTTGGCGCGCAGGTTGCACCCGTCCGTGGGACGACGGTGCGTTTTCCCCGAGCTTCACCCTGTCACACCGTATGACTTCTCGCTTCAGCGCGCGGACGCTGCTCTGGACGGCGGCCGCGCTTCTCCTGGCAGGCTGCGCGGGCACCGGCGGCGGCGGGGCGGCCGAGGGGCCGGCCCCGGTGGCCGTGGACCCGGCGGCGCCGCCCGTCCGCAAGGACCTCAAGTACGTCGTCGTCGACGTGGAGGCCAACGAGCTCCGCTACATGGACGGCGACGAGGTGCTCTGGCGCGCCCCCGTGGGGACGGGGACGGGGTTCCGCCTCTCGTCCTCCTCCGGGCGGCAGTGGCAGTTCACCACCCCCGAGGGGACGCGCTACGTCCAGGCCAAGCAGCTCAACCCGCCCTGGTTCCGCCCCGACTGGTGGTACCTCGAGAACAAGCTCCGCGTCCCCTCGCCCGACGCCCCCGAGCGGAAGCAGGAGGGGGGGCTGGGGGCCGCGGCGGTCTTCCTGGGCGACGAGCTCGCCATCCACGGCACCGACAAGCCCGAGCTCCTGGGGCGGCGGGTGAGCCACGGGTGCATCCGCCTCTCCAACGCCAACGCCCTCCGCCTCTTCCACACCGTGCAGGTGGGGACGCCGGTGATGATCGTGGGACAGGCCGAGGTCCTGGGCGAGCAGCCGGACAGCGTGGCCGCCTTCACGCGGACGTCGCGGAGCGCGCGGCGGACGGCGCTTTACCGCAACCCGCTCGACCGCACCGGGACGGCCCAGCTCCTGGCGCGCCTCGACCGCCAGCTGACCGCCGCGGCCGACGACTCGTCGTGGACGCTGACGGCGAGCGCGCTCCTGGAGCGGGGGCTCAAGGACGACGCCCCGGCGCTCCGCGGCCTCCTGGCACGCGCGGGCACCGCCGAGCCCGGGCGGCGGCGGGCCGAGTACGCCCTCTTCCTGGCCGACGCCTTCGCCCGCGGGGCGCTGCGGACGACCGTGTCGCTGAACCGGATCGCCCCCGAGGCGCGGGAGCGGGCGGTGGCGGAGATCGTGGAGGCCACCATGGAGCTCTACCACGGCCCGCTGAACGCGCGGCTGGCGCCGTGGCCCACCCGCCGCGTCCCGAAGGAGCGGCTGGGCCCCGAGGGGCAGGCCGGGTGGGCGGCGCTCCAGGCGGCCGAGGAAGCGTACCGTGCCCGCTTCACCGCCCGCGCCGCGGCGGGCGCGAGGGCGCGCGGATGAGCGCGGAGGGGGACGGGCGCCTGGGACGGCAGGACCTGCACTGCCACACCACGATGTCCGACGGGCAGCTGAGCCTGGCGCGGGTGGTGGAGGTGGCGCGGGAGCAGGGGGTGGAGGTGGGGATCGCCGACCACGTGTCGACGCGGAACACGGCGCGCTTCGTGGCCACCGAGGCGGCGGTGCGCGAGTACCTCGAGAGACTCGAGGACGCGCCCGTCTTCCGCTCGGCCGAGTTCTGCTGGTGCGACGACCTGTGGTCGTCGCTCCCGGACGAGGTGATGGCGCGCTTCGACTACCGGATCGGCTCGAACCACGGCTTCTGGCTCCCGGACGGCTCGATGGGCTCGCCCTGGTGGGAGACGCTCCCGCCCCCGTGGGACCGCGAGCCGCACCGGCTGATGGAGGTCCTGGCCGCCAACCTCTGCGACATGGTCCGCGCCATGCCGGTCGAGATCGCGGCGCACTCGACGCTGATCCCCCCGGCGCTCCTGGAGCGCGAGGCGGACGTGCACGCCTGGTGGACGGAGGCGCTGGAGGACCGGTACGTGGAGGCGCTGGCCCAGAGCGGGGTGGCGCTGGAGATCTCCAACCGCTACCGCCTCCCGCACGACCGGCTCCTGCGCAAGGCGAAGGAGGCCGGGGTGCGCTTTTCGCTGGGGAGCGACGGGCACTCGCTGGGGCAGGTGGCGCGGCTGGAGTGGGCGGCCGAGACGGCGCGCCGCGTGGGGGTGGGGGAGGGCGACCTCTTCGTCCCCGAGCGGCGGCTGGGGTGAGGGGCGGGCGGGTTTCGCGGTGGTTCGAGCCGGACGGACGAATTTTCGAGGGGAGGAGGGGTGATGGAGCGCGAAGAGGATCCGCGGGCCGGTGAGGGGACGCCCGGCGGGGGCGGATACGGGGGGACGGAGCCGGCGCGCGAGCGGCCGGCGGAGGAGGCGCGGTACGAGCCGCACATCGTCCGCGCGGGCGGCGAGGCGCCCGCGGGCGGGGGGAAGGGCGAGTGGGCGGCGGAGGGCGGAGAGTACGGCGACGACCGGGGGGTGCGCGCGCAGGGGGACATGGGCGCCATCCGCGCCGAGGACACCGAGCCGTACGTGGGGCTGCAGTACGTGGCCCGGCTCTTCAAGATCGTGGCGATGGTGGTGATCGTGGCGCTGACCGCCGAGATCGTGGCCGCGCTGGCGATGGAGGGGCCGAGCGCGCTCTTCCCCCTCTTCCTCGAGGTGCTTCAGGGGGCGGTGCTGGCGGCGCTCCTGTGGGGCGCCAGCGACCTGACGCTCCTCTTCATCGACGTGGGCCACGACGTGCGCGCCCAGCGGGTGCTGCTGGGGCGGATGTCGGCGCGGATGAGCGGGGAGACGCAGCCGCCGCCGCGCCGCCGCGGGCCGCGCGACGGGAGCCCGGCGGACCCGGAGGGGACGGAGTATCCGCGGTAGAGTCCTGAGTCCTGAGTCCCAAGTCCTCGAACCCAGCGCGGCGCACCGCCCCCGCCTCCCCCTCGATCTCCCGCGGCGGGCAGTCCGCGCAGGCGGACTTCGTGCCGTTCCTGCCCCGGTTTCAACCGGAACGGGCGACGATCCCTCCGCCCCCCGCCCCGATCCCCCGCTCATCAACCCGACCACCGACCGCCACCGCCGCCTTCCTCCCGAC
>DATACF010000157.1:0-7096 GCA_036259235.1 Longimicrobium sp.
GCGCGACTTGTCGCACCGCGGTCCGTAGCGCCGGTGGCCGATCGGGAAGAGCCTGGCCGGGGTTCGTCATCTGGTGCAGCACCTTCCACTCCACCTCTTTCAGCGCGGCTGTGCAGGGGTGCTCCGGACTCGTGCGAGCCAAATAGGTGATGTGCAGTTGCCGCCAGGCTACGATGGAGTACAAGGCGACCGCTCGTTCGATCCGATCCGCGTGCTCTAGCTGGAGCTTTTCCACCTGGCAGCCACTCTTGGCTGTGTAGTGGAATCGCTCTACCAGCCATCTCTGGGTGTACGCGTCCACGGCACTCTGGGCCGCCTCGCCGCTCTCCAGCGATCTCGTCGAGACCAGCAGCCACTCCACGGCCTCCTCCCCTGGCGGCACCTCCCCGACCTCCCGCACGAGCACAACGCTGACGGTCACCGCCTTCACCGGCGTGTTCTTCGCCTTGTGCTTGGGCCGCAGGATCTGCACAGACGGGCTCAGCCGCACTTCCAGCGTCGCGGTCCGTTCCTGACGCGCTCGTGTCCGCTTCAGCGTCACGGTCTTCTTGCCCACGACCGGCGCTGCCTCGGCTGCCGCGCGCAGGAAAGAGATCTTCCCCGAGACATCCACGCGCCGGTTGTGGGTGGCACGGATCAGCAGATCGATCCCCTCGCGGCGCGACATCGCCATCAACTCGTAGATGTCAGACTCGCTGTCGCCCACCACCCATGCATTCACCGACTCCGGCAACCGCTCCCCACACACACGCACCGTCGTCAGCCACTTCTGGCTCTCCTTCTCCTCGATGAGCCGCTGGCGCCGTCTATGCCGTTTCCCCACCTCCTCCTCGCTGCGCGCCCACACCTCCTGGTGCAGCAATCCCTGAGGGACTCCCTCCGCGTCGATCACCAACGCGCTGTGCATCATCAGCCCTCGGCTGTAGGAGCCCGACAACGGGCCCAGCCCCTCCGCCTTACGCAGCGTGTTGAAGGCCAGCTCGGTCGTGTCGTTCACGATCAGCACTTCCCCACACCCTTCGATCCGTCTCGCAACGGCCTCGGCATGCGCTCGCCGGATCGCCTCCGGCTCTGTCGTCTCCGCACTCAGAAATCCATAGATCCCCTGGATTTCCGCCGCGTCCGTGCTTGCCTCAGGGATTGAGGCCTGCGGTCTTTCAGAGAACGCTCGCAGTGTCTGTTTGCACCGCCGGTTCCGACGCGCGTCCCCAAGGTCCAGCGTCGACAGCTCTTCCTCCACCCACCCCTCGCTCATTCGGCTCTCTCGTCTGGAACTATGGATTCTACACCAATCACGTCCACAGTATCCAGAAATGTGCACCTCGTCCAGATGTGACTAATGGGTAGCCCGCTTCGCGAGGGAGGGGGAGAACTTCATCCCGATCCGCGACTTACGAGACTCTCCCCCATACCCTCGCCCGCCTGCCGCCTCGAGCCCCAGGTGCCCCTCTCCCGGAACGGGAGGGTGGCGAGCCCAAGCGAGCCGGGTGAGGGCCCCGCGCGGGAGCCTGTCGCCCACACCACCCCAACGCACTCACGCACTCTCCCGCCCCATCCCCTCGACGACCCGCGCCAGTTCCGCCAGCTCGAACGGCTTGTACAGCACCGGCACCCGCGCGGTGGCCAGCAGCCGCGCCGCGTCGCCGCTGGCGGCGTCACCGGTGAGGAAGACGAGCTTCCGCTCCAGCCCCGTCCCCAGCGCCCGGAGCGCGTCGAAGAAGCGGTCGCCGGGGACCCCCGGCATCCGCAGGTCCGAGAGGATCACGTCGTACCCCTCGCCCTCGGCCGCCAGCCGCCGGAGCGCGTCGCCCCCTTCCGTGGCCTCGTCGACCCGGTGGCCCCGCCGCTCCAGGAAGCGCACCACCGTCCGCCGCACCGGCCCCTCGTCGTCGACCACCAGCACCCGGAGCGGGCGCGCCGGCGCCTCCGCCGCCCCGGACGCGGGCCCCTCCGCGCCCCCCTCCGCCCCCGCCGCGCGGGGGAAGGTGACGCGGAACGCCGCCCCCTTCCCCGGCTCGCTCTCCACCCGCACCTCGCCCCCGTGCTCGGCCACGATGCTGTGCACCAGGGAGAGCCCCAGCCCCGTCCCCTCCCCCGGCGGCTTGGTCGTCCAGAAGGGGTCGAAGACGCGGTCCAGGTCCTCGGGGCGGATCCCCGGCCCGCTGTCGACCACGTGCACCGCCACCCCGTCCCCGCTCGCCCGCGTCCGCACGATCAGCCGCCGCTCGCCGTCGTGCGCCGCCATCGCCTGCTCGGCGTTGACCACCAGGTTCAGGAGCACCTGCTCGGCCTGCGCCCGGTCGGCCAGGATCGGGGGGAGGCGCGCGGCCAGGTCCTCGCGCACCTCCACGTTGCGGGTGGTGAGCGCGTAGCGGCGAAGCTTGAGGACGTGCGCCACCACCTCGTTGAGGTCCACCGGCGCCCGCTCCGGCCCCGTCTCCTGCGTCCGGCGCGCCACCAGGCGGAGGTCGGCCACGATCTTGGCCGCCCGCTCGGCCTCGCGCCGCATGATCTCCAGCGCCTCGCGGTCCTCCTCGCTCCGCCCGTCCAGGAGCATCAGCTGCGCGAAGCCCTTGATGGACGAGAGCGGGTTGTTCAGCTCGTGCGCCACCCCCCCGATCAGCGTCCCCACGCTCGCCAGCCGCTCGGCGCGGCGGAGCTGCCGCTCGCGGGCGATCTCCTCGGCGGCGTCGTGGAGGACGGCGAAGAGGAGGGGCTGCCCCTCGATGGAGACGGTGCTCACCATCATCTCCACCTCCACCGCCCGCCCGTCGTCGAGGCGCCGGCACTCCAGCCGCCCCCGCCACGTCCCCCGCGCCCCCAGCGCCTCGGCCACCGCCGGGAGGGCCGGGTGGTCCGCGCCCCCGGGGAGGAAGTCGACCGTCCGCCGCGGGCCCCCGGCGGGGTCGTACCCCAGGAGGCGGGCGTGCGCCGTGTTGGCGTAGACGATCCCGTGGGCCGCGTCGGAGACGCTCACCGCCTCGGGGAGGCTCTCCAGCGCGGTGGCCAGCAGGCGCGTCCGCCGCTCGCGCTCGCGCTCCTCGGTGACGTCGCGCCCCACCCCGAAGACCCCCTCCACCGCCTCGCCCGCCCGGATCCCGCACGCCGTGACGCACACCAGCCGCGACTCCCCCGTGGGGCGCACCACCCGGAGCTCGATCTCCACCTCGGGCACCGCCCCCGTCATCACCCGCACCACCGCCTCGGCGGCGCTCGGGAAGTCCTCCGGGGCCACCACCTCCTCGAAGTGGCGCCCCAGGAGGGAGGCGGCGGGGCGGCCCAGGAGCGCCTCCCCCGCGGGGTTCAGCTCGGTGAAGCGCCCCCCGGGGTCGAGGGCGTAGATGGTGTACGGCGAGAGCGTCACCAGCCGGCGGTAGTGGGCCTCGCGGCGGGCCAGCTCGGCCTCCATCGCCATCCGGGCGGTGACGTCGCGGACCGCCCCCACCGCCCCCATCACCGTCCCGTCCTCCCCCACCAGCGGCGCGGCGCTCACCTCCGTCACCCGCTCGCCCCACGCCCCCCGCACCCGCACCACCGCCCCGGTCACCGTCTCGCCGCGGAGGACGGCGCGGGAGAGGGGGAGGGTCTCGGGGGTGTACGGGGCGCCACGCTCGTCGAGGAGGTGCGAGACGTCGCGCTGCCGCGGGAGCGGGTCGCGGGGGTCGAAGGTCCCCTCCCACACCCGCGCCGAGTCGTTCAGGTAGGTGACCGTCCCCTCGGCGTCGGTGATGATGACCCCGTCGGCCACCTGGCGGAGGATGGCGTTCCACTCGGCCGCCACCCGCTCCACCACCTGCCGCGTCCGCACCGCGTCGGTGACGTCGACGGCGTGGACGAAGACCCCCGACACCCGCCCGTTGGCCTCAGCCAGCGGCTGGAAGGCGAAGTCGACGTACGTCTCGACGCCGGGCGCCAGCCGCAGGGGGACCTCGCGCCCGGTGAGCGTCCGCCCGCTCCGGAAGACGTCGTCGAGCCCCTCCATGAACCCCTCCCCCGCCAGCCCGGGGAGCGCCGCGCGGAGGGGGAGCCCCACCAGGGGGCGCCCCCCCGCCAGCTGCCGGAAGGCGGGGTTCGCCATCTCGCAGACGTGGTCCGGGCCGCGGACGACCGCGATGAAGGCGGGCGCCTCGCGGAAGACGGTCTCCAGCCGGGCCCGCTCCACCTCCAGCGCCCCGATCAGCGCCTCGCGCTCGGCCTCGGCCCGCTTTCGCTCGGTGAGGTCGCGCGAGACGCCGATGACCCCCACCACCGCGCCGCCGGCGCCGCGGTGCGGGTAGCGGGTGGTGGCGAAGGTCCGCACCCCGCCCTCGGCCGGGTGGGAGTGCTCGAGGGCGAGCTCGGCCCCGGTCTCCCTCACCCGCCGGTCGTCGGCGGCGAGCTCGGCGCCCACCTCGGGGCCGAAGAGCTCGGCGTCGGTCCGCCCCGCCACCGCCTCCCAGGGGAGCCCCGTGGCCCGGAGGGCGGCGCCGTTCATCATCCGGTACCGCCCCTCGGCGTCCTTGAAGAAGATCGGGTCGCCGATCCCCTCCACCACCGTGCTCAGGAGGTCGTGGGCGGCCCGGAGCGCCTCGCGGTCGCGGGCGCGGGCCACGGCGTAGCGGACCGCCCGCTCCAGAAGGGCGGAGGTGAGCCCGTCCTTCACCAGGTAGTCGGCGGCCCCCGCGGCCGACGCCGCCAGGTCGACCTCGCGCTCGCTCTGGCCCGTCAGCAGGATCACGGGGGGGAGGGGGCGCCCCGCCAGGCGGGCCAGGAGGTCGAGCCCCGTCTCGGACCCCAGCCGGTAGTCGAGGAGGACGGCGTCGAAGCGCTCCGCCTCCAGCGCGGCGGCCGCCGCCTCGGGGTCGGCGGCCCAGGCGAGGTCGGCGCGCCACCCCTGGACCCCGTCCAGAAGGGCGCGGGCGAGGACGTAGTCGTCCTCGTCGTCCTCCACCAGGAGGATGCGGAGGACGGGGGCGCTATTCGGCATCGGGGAGCTCGACGATCTCGATCCAGTACCGCCCCAGCGCCCGCATCACCTCCACCAGCCCCGCGAAGCTCACCGGCTTGGCGATGAACCCCGCCGCCCCCAGGTCGTACGCCCGCAGCACGTCGGCCTCGGCGCGCGAGGTCGTCATCACCACCACGGGGATGCGGCGGAGCTCCGGGTCGGCCTTGATCTCCTCCAGCGCCTCGCGCCCGTCCTTGCGGGGCATGTTGAGGTCGAGGAGGACGATCCCCGGGCGGGGGGCGGCCCCTTCGGCGGCGTAGCGCCCCCGGCGGCGGAGGTAGTCGAGGAGCTCCTCGCCGTCCTCCACGAAGCGGAGGTCGTTGCGGAGGCGGCTCTCCTCCATCGCCTCGCGGACGAGGAGGCGGTCGTCGGGGTCGTCCTCGGCCACCAGGAGGGTGACCGGGCGGGGGGAGGGGGTCACGGGCGGGGCTCCGGGTCGCCGGGGTGCGCGGGGGGCTCCAGGGGGAGGACGACGGCGAAGGCGGCCCCCTCGCCGGGGACGCCCGAGGCCTCCACCGCCCCCCCGTGGCGCTCGGCGATCCGGCGGACGATGGCGAGCCCCATCCCCGTCCCCTCGTACTCGCCCCGCCCGTGGAGGCGCTGGAAGGGCCCGAAGATCCGCTCGGCGTGGCGCGGCTCGAAGCCGATCCCGTTGTCGGCCACCCCCAGCCGCACGGCCGGGGCGCCACGGGGGCCCACGGCCTCCTCGGCGGTCACGCGGACCACCGGAGGGACGCCCGGTCGGTGGAACTTGAGGGCGTTCCCCAGGAGGTTCTGGAAGAGCTGCCGCATCTGCGTGGCGTCGGCGCGCAGCGTGGGGATGGGGGCCACCTCCACCCGCCCCCCCGTCTCCTCCAGCCGCGCCTGGAGGTCGGAGACGACCTCGGCCACGACGCGCTCCAGGTCGACCGGGGCGAAGACCACCGGGGTCGAGGTCACCCGCGAGAAGGCGAGGAGGTCGGCGATCAGCGTCGACATCCGCTCGGCCGCCCCCTGCATCCGCGCCACGTAGTCGGCCCCTTCCGCCCCCAGCGCCGCGGCGAAGCGGGCCTGGAGGCGGTCACCGAACGCCCGCACCTTGCGGAGCGGCTCCTGGAGGTCGTGGCTGGCCACGTAGGCGAAGCTCTGGAGCTCGCGGTTGCTCCGCTCCAGCTCGCGGGCGTACGCCTCCAGCCGGGCCCGGTCGCGGCGGCGCTCGGTGACGTCCTCCACCACCCCCAGGACGCGGGTGAAGCGCCCCCCGCCCCGCCCCGGCACCGGCTGGAGGCGGGTGCGGGTGGTGACCTCGCCCCGGGGGAGGCGGTTGGTGTGCTCGATCTCCAGCGTCGTCCCCGTCTCGCACACCTCGCGGTAGAGCGCGCTCACCCGCTCGGCCAGCCCCCGGGGGAAGACCTCGCGGGGAGCGTGCCCCAGAAAGTCGCCCCGCCCGATCCCCAGGATGGCGGCGAGCGCCGCGTTCATCTCCGTGTAGACGAAGCCGCCCTCCCCCTCCGGCTCGGCCAGGAAGAGCCCCGACGCCGCCGACTCGAAGACCGAGCGGTACTTCCACTCGTTCAGCATCAGCGCCTCGCGGACCTCCTCCTGCGCCTGGTACGCCGCGGCCAGCGCCGCGTAGCGCCGGGCGGCCGAGAGGGCGGCCGCGACGTTGGCGGCCAGGAGCTGGAGGGCGTGGAGATCGGCCTCGCCGAAGGCCCCCGGCGCGTCCGAGACCCCCGAGAGGACCCCCAGCCGCTCCCCCCAGAGGGTGAGGGGGACGATCACCGACGCGCGCACCCCCGACGCCCGCACCCCCGCGTCGGCGCGGGGGTCGGTGTCCACGTCGTCGCAGACCAGCGGCTCGCCGCTCTCCAGCACCGCCCCGGTGAGCCCCGTCCCCCGCGGGCGCCGCCGCCCCGCGAAGGGGGACAGCGTCCCGGCGGCCGCCGCCGTCACCTGCACATCGCCATCGAGGACCTCCACCGCCGCGCCGGGGGCGTGGGTGAGCGCCCCCACCTCCGCCACCGCCGTCCGGAGCACCGCCTCCACGTCGAGTCCCGCGTCGGCCACCGCCCGCTGCGCGCGCACCACCTCGGCCAGCCAGGTGCCGGGGGCGGCGGCGGGGCGGGGGCC
>DATACF010000158.1:0-21897 GCA_036259235.1 Longimicrobium sp.
ACGGCGACAACACCTGCCAGCTCACGGACGGGGCGGATGCGGCCGGCGCGGGTGCGGCCTGCGTGTTCCCGGAGGCCGGCCGTGGGACGCGCGGGACGGCGGTGAAGTTCAGGTGCGAGGTGCCCAGCGCGCGAAGGAGCCCGCTGATGACGGCGTACGCCTCGCCGTCGGAGCGGGCGGCGGCGACGCGGGGGCGCGCCTCGGCCACGAGCCGGGCCCAGTCCGCGCCATTGTAGCCGGGATCGTAAAAGTGCCGCTCCAGCACTCCCACAACACTGTCGAACACGGCCGTCCCGGTCAACGGCGCCAGCGTCTCGGGCGGCAGGCGCACGCCGGACGCCGGGAGGGGCGCCTGGCCGGCGTTGCTCCATGTGCCCCGCAGCGAATCGCCGCGGACAGCCACGTCCAGCGTGTTCTCGCGTCCCCACGCCGCCGCGGAGACCACGAACCCCGCATCCGTCCGCGCGGCGGAGGTGGGCACGATGGTCTGCTGCCGGGACAGGGCGCGGGGCGTGAGCACGCCGCCGCGCTCCTCCACCGACAGCACCACCGAGAACGGCTGCGGGCCTCCCACGCGCACCAGCCAGTTGCCGGCGACCTCGGGCCGCCCCTGCGCGGGGGCGGCGGACGCCAGTGCGGGCGTGAGCAGGAGGGGGATCAGAATACGGCTGAGAGAATTTATCATCGATCGCATCGGGTGCGAGGAACGGAACGGCCACGTGCGCCAACGGTGGCGTGTCCCCGCGCCGTGCTCAAGCGTCGTTCGCCCAACCGGCCGCCCGCGCGCCCGAGCGGGCCGTATCGCCGCCGGATGGCGGGCCCGGCATCTCCATGGTGCCGGCGCGGAGCGAGGATGATAGATTGGCAGCATGGGGTCCACGCCCACGCGGCAAGTGCTGCCGTAAGTTGGAAGTGGAGGGCCAAATCCTGGACAGCGGATTTTGGCGAGATGGCCGGCACTTGGGTTTGAGCAGGAGCACTCGGGGTGGGCTAAGCCTGCGGCGAGCACGTGCGCTTCCCTGCGGTGCGCGGAAGCGCGGCTGACGAGCTAGTCGTCGCTCCCGGCCGCAGATTGCCGATATTCTGCGATATCCGCCGCAATCTGTACACCGCGGAGTTGCCGGCGATGGCGGAATTGAGACGGTTTAAAGAACACAACCGTGTTGCGGATGGTGCATACAAGACCAGTATTTCGACAACTGCTCACGTGAACCGGTTCCATTTTCGTCGCTGCTCACGATGAACATCTTTTTGCGCGCGCTTCACTCTCTGCGGTGGCAGATCATCGCCCTCCTTATTGTCGGCGGATTGGTTTATGTATATAAGTGGGACTCACCAGGTACATGGTTCGCGAGTTTTCTCGGGATGTTGATTACCGGTATGGGGACGGAGATGCAGCGCCTCCGTGACCAGGAAGAGCGATCTGGTCTTGGCGCGGGTCGCTCAACTGATTCCAAACCTGCTCTCAGTAGACGCACGGTATCTCGGGACGCCCCCGTTTCGCGGCACAAGTCATCACTCACTCGGAAACCGGTCCGTAGAATAGTACTCTTGGTGCTAGGAGGGATTTCCATGGTTCTATTGGTTCTCATGCTCTCCGCCATTTGGATTTTCCGACTCACGTAATCCACCCAAAGAGAGTGACAGCGTATGCGGAGGATCTTGGCAGCATTGCTACTGGCAGGCATCTCTGCATGCACTGGAGATCGACAGGGACCTCGATCAGTCCGACTCGAAGCTTTCATGGAGGGGGTTCCCGTTTCGAAGGGAGCACGGTTTCAAGTAAAAGACATTAAGATTGGCAAACGGTCAGTTCGCAGTTTATTCCGACCGATTCCCCCGACTATACCGACAACGATTCGGCTGCTTTACGATTCGAAGGACAGCGTTATCCTCGCAGTCAAAGACGAAAGTAACCTAGTGAATCTCCAAGCGACGTTAGATGCCGAGAGAACGGAACATATTCAACTCATTCTAGAGGATCCTAATCACAGTGCATTTCGGCGATTTCTTAGAGATCTTACTACCATTCTCCCTCATCGCTGGCGACCTCGCTTCTCGGATGAGGTGGAGTTAGCAATACAGGGGACCCCCGAGCAATGCGAGAGAATCACTCGCATCGTATACCGGAGAATGAATGACCTGATCCGCCAGCGCCTCGAACAATCCGGCCAAACAGGGCGTCCCGTGTCCCTCAATACGGTATTTGCGCTACTGCTGACAGATCAACTCGATGCGTACATTTCTACACTCGATCCTGTGGATCCGCGCGCAGAGTGTGTGCGGGTGCTTGAACTGCTGAAGTGGATTCGGGGCGACCAACTTAGCGGGTTTGGGTTCAGGAGGTATAGTATCGATGCGAATCTCGGCGCCTTTCTGGACGCAGTGGCTGGGACGTTGAATTCGTCTCTGAAAGACTGGCCAGATCACCGTTTGGAGATTCAGGCGCTCGGATTTGGCGACTCGATCCCAGTAAGGCAGCAAGGGATTGTTCTAAGCTATGATAGTTCCGGCGTCTCCGCTCTTCTCCGCAAATCGGGAACACCTGACGTTCATTACGCATTGTGTGTGGGAGATAAACGAGACGTCCGTCCGTTCTACATCCAATTAGGATCGAGGGCCGGTCAAACTGTGGGTGAGCACATCAACAACAACTGTGAAATTGGGGCTGTGCGAAGTTTTTTTGTCGTGGAGTACTTAGCCACTCAGCTCCCGTCAACCAACATCGATTTCAGCTATGCGACAGGGGGAGTGAGTACTACTGGAGCTACAGGTGCAGCGAACAGGAAAGTTGATATTCTAATCACACTGCAATCAGGTCGGGATACATCGGAGTGAGTAGTGAGTAGCGACAGGCATGTGTTGAACAGGGTTTTCAATGGCTGCCCGTCGCACATCGGCTTTGGTCAATTCGGGATTACCCGTTTGCTGCCTTCGATGCGCCACGTACCAGCAACTTCCAGCGCCATCTCCGTGATCAGCACGTCCATCGATAGTTCATCCTCCGGACGTGCCGCGTGAGCTTGATCGTGGAGTAGGTGATTGCCTCGGACGCGCCGCGGCGGTCCGACAGCACATCGCCCCTTATTGCTTGCGCCTCCGGCGGAGGGTGTGTATCGTGTAGACATCCTGAGCAGCCATTGTGCGCTTTAGGAGATAGAGGGCAGGCGCGAACTCCTGGCGGGGTGAGCGACTGCCCTTTCTTTCTTGTCGCTGTTTGGCGAGTTGCACACCACCGAAGAGTTGGATCATCAGAAACATCACGGCGGACTGGACGCATGAAGGCTAGGAAGGCGGGCGGGACGCCAGACGCGGCGGATCAGGCGCGGCAGCACGAGTTCGTGCGCGTGCGCGGGGCGCGGGAGCACAACCTGAAGAACGTGGACGTCGACATCCCCCGCGACGCGCTGGTGGTGTTCACCGGCGTGTCAGGGTCGGGGAAGTCGTCGCTCGCGTTCGGCACGCTGTACGCCGAGGCGCAGCGGCGCTACCTGGAGTCGGTGGCGCCGTACGCGCGGCGGCTCTTCCACCAGATGGGCATCCCGGACGTCGACGAGATCGACGGCATCCCGCCCGCCGTGGCGCTCCAGCAGCAGCGGGGGACGCCCACCACCCGCTCGTCGGTGGGGAGCGTGACCACGCTCTCCAACCTGCTGCGGATGCTGTACTCCCGCGCGGGCGACTATCCGCCGGGCCAGCCCATCATCTACGCCGAGGCGTTCTCCCCCAACACCCCCGAGGGCGCCTGCCCCGAGTGCCACGGGCACGGCCGCATCTACACGGTCACCGAGCAGTCGATGGTGCCCGACCCGTCGCTCACCATCCGCGAGCGCGCCGTCGCCGCGTGGCCGCAGGCGTGGGGCGGGCAGAACCAGCGCGACATCCTCGTCACCCTCGGCTACGACGTCGACCGCCCCTGGCGCGACCTGCCGCGGGCGGACCGCGACTGGATCCTCTTCACCGACGAGCAGCCCGTCGTCCCCGTCTACCCCGGCCTGACGCCGGAGGAGACGCGGCGCGCGCTGAAGCGGAAGGCCCCGCCCGACTACATGGGCACCTTCACCAGCGCGCGGCGGCACGTGCTGCACACCTTCGCGAACACGCAGAGCGCGGCCATGAAGCGCCGCGCGCAGCAGTACATGCTCAGTACCGAGTGCCCGGTGTGCGGCGGCAAACGGCTGCGCCCGGAATCGCTGTCGGTGACGTTCGCGGGGATGGACATCACCGAGCTCTCGCGCCTCCCGCTGGCCCGCCTGGCCGCCCTCGTCCGCCCGTACGCCGAGGGGACCGCCACGGGGCGGAAGCGGCGCGACGCCGAGCACCCGGAGAAGGCGCTGGTGGCGCGGCGCATTTCGCAGGACCTGGCCGCGCGGCTGGCGGTGCTCCTGGACCTGGGGCTGGGCTACCTCTCCATAGAGCGCAGCACGCCCACCCTCTCCCCGGGCGAGCTGCAGCGGCTGCGGCTGGCCACGCAGGTGCGCTCCAATCTCTTCGGCGTCGTCTACGTCCTCGACGAGCCCTCCGCCGGGCTGCACCCGGCGGACACCGAGGCGCTCCTCCGCGCGCTGGACGGGCTGCTGGCCGCGGGGAACTCGCTCTTCGTGGTGGAGCACGAGATGGACGTGGTGCGCCACGCCGACTGGATCGTGGACGTGGGCCCCGCGGCGGGCGAGGGGGGCGGGCGCGTCCTCTACAGCGGCCCCCCCGCCGGGCTCGCGGACGTGGCGGAGTCGCAGACGCGCCGCCACCTCTTCGGCGAGGGGCGGCCGCCCGCGCGGACGCCGCGCGAGCCGAAGGGGTGGCTGGCGCTGGAGGGCGTCACCCGCAACAACCTCCATGGGCTGGACGTGGCGTTCCCGCTGGGCGTGTTCACCACCGTCAGCGGCGTCTCGGGCTCGGGGAAGTCGAGCCTGGTGAGCCAGGGGCTGGTGGAGCTGGTGGCCGCGCACCTGGGCCACGGGCTTCCCCCCGCCGCGGACGAGGGCGACGAGCCGGAGCCCGGCGCCGCCCCCGCCACCGGCGGACGCATCGCGGGCGGAATGGAGGAGATCCGCCGCCTGGTGCAGGTGGACCAGAAGGCGATCGGGCGCACGCCGCGCTCCAACCTGGCCACCTACACGGGGCTATTCGACCACGTCCGCCGCCTCTTC
Organism: Longimicrobium sp.; assembly: GCA_036259235.1. Lineage (GTDB taxonomy): Bacteria > Gemmatimonadota > Gemmatimonadetes > Longimicrobiales > Longimicrobiaceae > Longimicrobium. The sequence goes on from DATACF010000158.1 coordinate 5,151, forward strand.
GCCGCCACGCCGGACGCCAAGCAGCGGCGATACGACGCGGGGCGGTTCTCGTTCAACGTGGCGAAGGGGCGCTGCGAGACGTGCGAGGGCGAGGGGTTCGTGATGGTGGAGCTCCTCTTCCTCCCCAGCGTCTACGCGCCCTGCCCCACCTGCCACGGCGCGCGCTACAACGCGAAGACGCTGGAGATCCGTTTGCGTGGCCGCAACATCGCCGAGGTGCTGGGGATGACCGTGGACGCGGCGTGGGAGTTCTTCAGCGGCGAGGAGGCCGTGCGCCGCTCGCTGCACGTGCTGCGCGAGGTGGGGCTGGGTTACCTGCGGCTGGGCCAGCCCGCCACGGAGCTCTCCGGCGGCGAGGCGCAGCGGATCAAGCTCGCCACCGAGCTCCAGCGCACGCAGCGCGGCCACTCGCTGTACGTCCTCGACGAGCCCACCACCGGGCTCCACCCCTCCGACGTGGAGAAGCTGGTGGCGCAGCTGCACGGCCTGGTCGACGCCGGCAACACCGTCGTGGTGGTGGAGCACGACACGGGTGTGATCGCGGACAGCGACTGGGTGATCGACATCGGCCCCGGCGCCGGCGAGGAAGGCGGCCGCGTGGTCGCCGCCGGCCCGCCCGCCGCGGTGGCCCGCGCCGCGAAGAGCCGCACGGCACCGTACCTGGCGCGGGTGCTGGGGTGAGGGCCGTCCGCCGCACGGACGGTGGGGTTCTTGCCCGTCGGTATCGCCCGGCCGCGCTACCAGGCAGCCGGACCCAACCCGGAGAGGAGATCATCCATGCGACCGCCGCGGTACCACTTCCCCGACGAAGTCCGCTCGGCCACACGCGAGATGGCCGCCCGAACGGTACGTGCCGGGACGGTGGCGCGCACGCCGGAGGAGCTCGATGCCTGGATTCTCCAGGCGCCGGACGTTCGTGAGCCCCTGGAGCGCGGCGGGTACACGACCGAGTTCACCGCGAGCGACCTGTTTCCGCTGTACGAGGTGATGGTGGAGAAAGCCGGCGGCCCGGCGCCCCGGGCTGCGGCCGCTGCCCCCTCGCGCACCCGGTGGAGCGTGGGGATGCTCGCCGCGGTGGCCCTCGCGATCGCGGCGATCGTCGCGCTGGTGCTCGCGCTGAGCTGATTCCCCGGCCGGCGCCGGCGAGGTGGCCCGTGCCGCGAGGAGCCGCACCGCGCCGTACCTGGCGCGGGTGCTGGGGTAAGGTCCGCGGGATCGTGCTCCTCGGATGCACCTCACGCGACAGCGCCCCGTGCCGCGCTCCCGGAGCGGAGTTGCCGCCGCCGCACGGGGCGCGGATATTCGGCGGCAGAGGTCTCGCGGAGAACCCCGTCGCAGGAGCCGCTCCATGTACAGGAGGTACCGCCCCGTCGTGCTCGCCGGCTTCGTCGCCGCCTGCGCCGCTCCGCTCGCGCCCGCGCCTGCGCCCGCACCGGCCGGAGCGGTGGCGAGCGCGTCCGCGAGCGCGAACCAGCGGCTGGACTCGATCGCGGAGGCGTACTTCGACGCGTCGCTGGCGCTGAGCCCGGTGGCGGCCACCTCCGTCGGCGAGAGCCGCTACAACCACCTGTACACGGCCTCCTTCAGCCCCGACATCCGGGCGCGGCAGCAGGAGCTCACGCGTGCGTACGAGGCGCGGCTGCGGTCCATCGACCGCGGGGCGCTCGACGCGCAGCACCAGCTCACCTACGACGTCTTCGGGCGCTCGCTGGAGACGGCGCGGCTGGGCGAGCGGTTCCCCTCGCACCTCCTCCCCCTCAACCAGTTCTTCAACTTCACCGCGTCGTTCGCGCAGATGGGCGCGGGGACGGGGCTGCACCCGTTCCGCACGGTCGACGACTACGAAGACTTCCTCGGGCGGATCGGCGGGTTCGAGCAGGCGATCGACGTCGCCATCGCCAACATGCGCGAGGGGATGGAGAAGGGGGTGGTGCAGCCGCGCGTGCTGATGGAGCGCGTCCTCCCCCAGCTCGCGGCGCACGTGGTGGACGACCCCACGAAGAGCGTCTTCTACGGGCCCGTCACCCGGATGCCGGAGAGCTTCGGCGCCGCCGACCGCGAGCGGCTGACGGCGGCGTACACGGCCGCCATCCGCGACCGGCTGGTCCCGGCGTTCCGCAGGCTGCACGACTTCGTCCGCGGGGAGTACCTCCCCCGCGCGCGCGCCACCGTGGGCCTCTCCGCCCTCCCGGACGGGCGCGCGTGGTACGAGCACCAGGTGCGCGCCCTCACCACGACCGATCTCACCCCGGAGCAGGTCCACGAGATCGGCCTCTCCGAGGTGGCGCGGATCCACCGGGAGATGGAGGGCGTGATGCGGCAGGTGGGGTGGCCGGGCGACCTCCCCTCGTTCATGCGCCACCTGCAGACGGACCCGAAGTACCGCTACGCCACGCGCGAGCAGATGCTGGACGACTTCCGCGCGGCGCAGGCGCGCATCGACGCGGCCACGGACCGTCTCTTCGACCTCAAGCCGAAGGCCAACTACGCGATCCGGCCGGTCGAGGCGTTCCGCGAGCGGAGCGCCAGCAGCGGATCGTACACGCCCGCCAGCGTGGACGGCTCGCGGCCCGGCGTCTTCTACCTCAACACCTACGAGCCCACCAGCCGCGCGCGCTTCGAGATGGAGTCGCTCCTGATCCACGAGGGCTCGCCGGGGCACCACTTCCAGATCTCCATCGCCCGCGAGCTCGAGCACCTTCCCCGCCTCCGCCGGTTCGGCGGGTACACGGCGTACGCGGAGGGGTGGGGGCTGTACGCGGAGACGCTGGGGCGGGAGCTGGGGCTGTACACCGACCCGTACCAGTACTTCGGCTTTCTCTCGTCGGAGCTGTGGCGGGCCATTCGCCTGGTGCTGGACACCGGCATCCACGCGAAGGGGTGGACGCTGGAGGAGGCGGCGGAGTACGCCCGGCGGAACTCCGCGCGCAGCGAGACCGGCATCCGGTCGGAGGTGGAGCGCTTCGCCGCCATCCCCGGCCAGGGGCTCGCGTACAAGGTGGGCGAGATGAAGATCACCGAGCTGCGCCGCCGCGCCGAAGCGCGGCTGGGCCCGGCGTTCGACATCAAGGCGTTCCACCGCGCCGTCCTGGAGGACGGCGCCCTCCCGCTCGACGTGCTCGATGCCAAGATCGACCGCTGGATCGCGGCCCGGCGGCCGTCCGCGGCCGTCGCGCGGGGGGAGCCGCGGGTGGGCTCCGGCGGATGATGAAAGAGGCCCTCCGGTCGAGCGTCCAGGGCGGGCGATTCATTCTGACCGGCGGCGTTTCAGTCCGGGCCGGCCTCGCCGTCGCGCCCCGGCCGCAGGTGGCGGACGTCGATGGGGACGAGGGCGGCGAGCGCCTCGGCGACGAGGGTGCGGTGGCAGTGGGCGGGGTCGGCCTCGAAGCAGAGGAGGCAGACGCGGCGGCCGGAGCGGACGAGGTCGGCCAGCGTCTCCAGGTCGTCCTGCGCCGTGGGGGTGGCGAGGTGGGCGCGGAAGACGGCGTGCATCTCGGCGTGGCGGCCGGCGCGGGCGGCGGAGCGCCCCTCGGCCGGGGTGCCGAGGCCGCGGAGGTGGAGGTAGTCGACGCCGATGCCGCCGGCGTTGGCCGCCAGCGCCGTCTTCGCGAAGCCGGGGCGCCGCGAGCTGGCCACCGCGCGGACGTCCACCAGGAGCTCGACGCCCGCCTCGCGGAGGGCGTCGAGGAAGCGCGGGACGGTGGTCCCTTCGTAGCCGATGGTGGCGACGGGCGTCGTCATCGGTCTGCTCCGATCGAGTGAGGGGCGGCGGCGCTCACGCTTTGGGCCGCCACTGGTTGGCGCGGACGTTCTCGTTCGCCAGCCGCGCGGTCTCCGTGACGCGGGCGGCGCGGGTCTCGGGCTTCTTCGCGTGCGAGATCCACTCCAGGAGGGCGCGCCTGGCGGAGCGGGGGAAGGCGTCCCAGTGGCGGCGGGCGTCGGGGTACGCCGCGAAGGCCGCCTCCAGGTCGGGCGGGACCTCCAGCGCCTCGACGGCGTCGAGGGCGGTCCACGAGCCGTCGCGGCGGGCGGCCTCGATCTTCTCCAGCCCCGCGGGCGCCATCCGCCCGGTGGCGATCAGCCGCTCGATGCGTTCCTTGTTCGGCCTCGACCACCCGGAGCCGCCCTTGCGCGGCGACATCCAGAGCATGGTGCGCGCGTCGTCCACCTTCCCGCCCTTGCTGTCGATCCACCCGAAGCAGAGCGCCTCCTCCACCGCCTCCTCGTACTCCACGCGGGGCTTTTCCGCGGCCTTCTTGTAGCTCACCAGCCAGACGCCCGCGGAGCGCGCGTGGTTCTCCTCGAGCCACGCGCGCCACGCGTCGCGTGTCAGGGGGTGGACCGAGTTCTCGGGGGGCTCTGCCATGCGGACTCTCCGTCGTTTTCGGGGACGATGCATGACTCTGCGCGGAGACGGCGCGCCGGGCAAGGTCTCGCGCCGTTTCCCGGCCGGACGGTGCACTCGGAGAGACCGCTGAACGGAATGGCTCTCACAGGGGGCACAGGGGACACAGGGGATTACGGTCGTGTCCGAAGCTCCCCTGTGTCCTCTGTGTCCCCTGTGAGAGACTGTCTTTTGTTTTTGGCTTACGCGGATGCGGCGGTCGGCGCCTCGGCCGGGGCGCGGCGGGCGAGGGGGGCCAGGAGGACGTAGGCGGCGAAGGCGGCGGCGAGCGAGGCCAGGTACGGGTAGGGGAGGTGGAGGACGTGCTCGCCGAGGACCCAGGCGACCACCCCCGTCGCCAGCGAGGCCAGCGCGCTCGCGGCGCCGCCCCACCGGGTGAAGAGCCCCAGGACGACGGTGACGAAGATCCCCGCGCTCCCGAAGGCCGACGCCTCCTCCACCAGCGCGTAGACGCCCTCGGCCGAGAGCGCCAGCCCGTAAGCGACGACGCCGAAGAGGGCCACGCCCCACCGCGCCAGGCGGACCTTGGCGCGCTCGCTCATCCCCGGCCGGAGCGGTACCACCAGGTTGTGCGAGACGAGCGACGACGCGGTCAGGAGCGCGCTGTCGACGGTGGAGAGGATGGCCGAGACCAGCGCCCCCGCGAAGAGGGTGTAGAGGACGCCGGGGAGGAAGCGCTCGGCGAGCCGCGGGAGGAGCTGCTCGGGGTCGGCGAGGCCGGGGAGGAGGGTGGCGCCCAGCAGCCCCAGCGTCACCGGGATCATCCCGAAGAGGAGGTACATCCCGCCCCCCATCAGCGCCGAGCGCCGCGCCACCTCGGGGCTCCGCGAGGCGATCACCCGCGCCACCAGCTCGGCCGCCAGCAGCGAGCCGCAGACGGGGATCGCCCACGCCTCGACGGCCGCCAGCGCCCCGCCCCCGCCGCCGTCGAAGAGCCGGAGGCGCGCGGGGTCGATCGTCGACAGCGCCTCGAAGCCCACGTCGCGCATCACGGCGAAGAAGAGCACCACCAGCCCGACGATCAGCGCGATCCCCTGAACGAGGTCGGTCCACGCGTCGGCCAGCATCCCCCCGAAGGCGGTGTAGGCGATGACCACCACGGCCGCGGCGGTGATGGTGGCCGTGGTCTCGAACCCCGACGCGGCCGAGAGCACCTGCCCGAAGGCGCGGACCTGCGCGGCGGCCCACAGCAGCGAGGTGGGGACCATCAGGAGCACCGCCACCCGCTCGGCCGCGGGCGAGAAGCGCAGCCGGAAGAGGTCGGCGATGGTGGTGAGGTCGCGCTTCCAGAGCGGGTAGGCGAAGACCAGCCCCATCACGATCAGGCAGAGCGCGTAGCCGAACGGGTCGGCCGAGCCGCCGGAGAGCCCTTCCTCGTAGATGGCCCCCGCGGCGCCGATCGTCGTCTCGGCGCCGAACCAGGTGGCGAAGATGGTGAAGGTCGCCAGCCCGTACCCCAGGCTCCGCCCCGCCACCAGGTAGTCGCGCTCGGTGCGGATCCGCCGCGAGACGTAGATGCCGATGGCGAACTGCATCGCCACGTACAGGAGGACGCCCAGGAGGACCAGGTTCACGGCGGTGTGTCGGGATGGAGATGGTGCGGGCGGGGTGGCGCGGCGGAGGGCTCGCGCCAGATTCGGGTCGGGCGGGAAGCTATGCGGCCGGGCGGACGCGGGCAAACGCCTCGGTGACGAAGTCGGCTGGACGCCTTAGGTTCAGCGTGTTCGTTGTGTGTCTTGTGTCCAGTCCGAAATCGGCGCTATGCTCCCGGGATCACGCGGTACGATCGTGTCCCGAGCGTGTTCTGTGGAACCGGAGAGCGATGCCGACGATAGTTGCGGGGTGGCCCGTACAGATTCTTCTTCTTCGCGGCCGACGGTGGAGAGCCGCCGCACGTGCACGTTGAGCGCGAGGGCAACCGGGCCAAGTTCTGGCTCGACCCGGTCCGGATGCAGAACAGCGGCGGATTCAGCGGGATCGAGCTGAACCGGATCGCGGGCATGGTGGAAGCCAGCCGGGCGCAACTACTCGGAGCGTGGAATGATTTCTTCGACAAGTGAGCCGTAAGCTCCCGCGGCGATCCAGGTGCGCGTCACCGACGACGCGCTCACCGTCGAGCTGGCGGACGGGCGCGTGCTTTCGGTGCCGCTGGTGTGGTACCCGCGCCTGGCGCATGGGACGCCGGAGGAGCGCAACCATTGGCGGCTGATCGGCCGGGGCGAGGGGATCCACTGGCCCGACCTGGACGAGGACCTCAGCGTGGAAGGGCTGCTGGCGGGGAGGCCCTCCGGTGAGAGCCAGCAGTCGCTGAAGCGCTGGCTGGAGGGTCGCCGCGGCGCCGCCTGACCGGCGCGACACTTCCGCGTCACCAACGAAGAAGGCGAGGGATGCCCGGGTGGGCGTCCCTCGCCTTCTCTCGCATCCTCGCCGCGAACGGTCGGTCACATCGGAGGGACTACGCGCGTCAGGATCTGGGGCGTCTGGCGGGGACGCCGTCCAGCATCCCGCGGACGCTGATGTCTTCGTCGACGTCCGGCCAGTGGACACCTTCCCCCGAGCCGATCAGCCGCCAGTTCGCTCGCTGCTCCGGCGTCGCGTCGCTCAGGCGCCACGACCAGGCGAGCGGCACGCTGATCGTACGTCCGTCGGCCAGATCGGCGATGATCGATTCGTCGGTGACACGGATTTGGGCGATCCGCGCGTCAACCTTTAGGACAGTGCTCATGCCACACCTTGATGATACGCGGTTGATGCTCTTGGATGACGGTACGGATCCGGTTCAGCTCCCGTGCGGAGAACCCATCGTTGCTCGCGAGCATGAGCGGCTCCAGCCAGAACCTACACTGCATTCGCTCTCGTTCTGCGTGAACGTGCATGGGCTCGTTGCAGTCGAAGCTGTAGAAATACAGTCGGTACGGACCCGGCACTCCCTTGAGGGTGGCATGCATCCCCCGAATCTCGTGATCCGCGCCAGAACCGTGCACGAAAAAGGGACGCCCCTTCGAGCGCCCCCTCGGTCCCGGTTTGCGCGGTGACTCCTACCCGATCGCCGGGGCGGCGAAGATGGGGGCGACGACGAGGGCGGCGGCGCCGCGGAGGCGGGTCTCCTCGTCGAAGGGCTCGGGGATGACGGGGGTGCAGGCGGTGCCGCGGGTGAGGGTGCGCTCGGCGAGGGCCGCCAGCGCGGGCGGCCCCACCAGCTCGTCCCACGCGGCGGCCACCTCGCCGCCGACGATGATCCGCTCGGGGTTGAGCGCGTTGACGATGGCCGCCAGCCCCAGGCCGATGTAGCGCCCCGTCGTCCGCAGCGTCGCGCGCGCGGCCTCGTCGCCCTCGCGGGCGCGGGCGACGATCTCGGTGACCGTGAGCCCCGTCTCGCGGATCTCGGCGTACGACTCGCGGGTCCGCAGCTCGCGGCCCAGGTAGCGCGCCACGATGGCCGGGTTCGACGTGTACGCCTCCCAGCACCCGCGCGACCCGCAGAGGCACGCCGGCCCGTCGAAGGTCAGCGGGATGTGCCCGAACTCACCCGCCGCGTCGCGGTGGCCGCGCACCACCCGCCCGTCCATCACCAGCCCCGCGCCCACGCCGTCGGAGACCGTCACGTAGGCGAAGGAGTCGAGCGCCTCGCCCCCGTGCCGCCCCAGCCACACCAGCGCGAAGGCGCACGCCACCGCGTCGCGCTCGATGTGCACCGGGCGCCCGGTGGCCGCCTCCAGCGCGCCGCGGAGGTCGACGTCGCGCCACCCCAGCGTGGGGGCGTTCACCAGCCTCCCCGTGCACCGGTCGACCATCCCGGGGACGACGAGGCCGACCCCCTGGCACTCCCCCTCGCCCGCGTGCGCCGCCACCATCCGCTCGATCCGCTCCGCCAGCGCCTCCACCAGCGCCTCCGGCTCCGGCGGCGTCGGGAGGTGCTCGGCCGCCACCTGGCGCCCGTCGAAGTCGCAGAGCACGAGCTGCGTGTCGCTCAGCCGCACGTCGACGGCCACCGCCAGCCGGTCGTGCGCGCGCACGTGCAGGAGCGTGGGCTTGCGGCCGCGCGCCGCGGCCCCGGCGGCGCCCTCGTAGATCAGCCCCCCCTCGATGAGCTCGTTGACCAGCGGGCTCACGATGGCCCGCGCCACCTCCATCCGGCGCGCCAGCTCGGCCCGCGAGATCGGCTGGTACTCGCGTACCAGGTTCAGGACGATCTGGCGGTTGATCTCCTTGCTGGTGGTGCGCGTGGCGCGCTGGAAGTTGCGGGGGTCGATCTTGCGCACAGCCGCGGGGGTTCGGGAGGGGAGGGGTCGGCGGAGGTCGGTGGGCGGACGGGAAGATGGGACGGTGGAAGGTCCAGAGCAAGCCGCACGATGGCCATCCCACCACCGCCCCCGGTGGAGCGGATCGCCCGCGCGGGCTGAACGGAAAAAGAAAAGCCTCTCACAGGGGACACAGAGGGCACAGGGAGTTCCCCGTGTCCCCTGTGCCCCCTGTGAGAGCCCAGATCTTTAAAGCTTGTCTCACGCAGAGAAGCAGAGTCAGCAGAGAAAATCGCTCTGCTGACTCTGCTTCTCTGCGTGAGACTTCGCTGTTTTCAGCGCCGGTGCGACGCGGCGATCTCCTCGAGGCGGCGGTCGATCTCGGCCTTGGGCACCCAGCGGCCGCGGACCATGACGCCGGCGATCCGGGCGACGTTGCCGACGTCGGCCAGGGGGTCGGCGTCGAGGAGGAGGAGGTCGGCGCGCTGGCCGGGCGCCACGGTGCCGAAGGTGTCCTTCGCGCGGAAGTACTCGCCCACGGCGCGGGTGCCGGTCGACAGGATCTCGTACGGCGACATCCCCGCGGCCGACATCCGGGTGAGCTCGCGGTGGAGCGAGAAGCCGGGGACGCTGAACTGCTGCGGCGCGTCGGTCCCCATCAGGATGCGCGCGCCCCCCTCGTGGAGCGCGCGGAGGACGACCATCCGGTTCTCGATCAGCGTCCGGGCGGCCGCCGCGTCGAACTGCGGGCTCGCGCGGCGCTGGCGGAAGGTGGAGGTCCACTGCTCCACCTGCTGCGGCGAGACGTAGCGCAGCTCCGGGTAGGCGCGGAGCGAGTCGAGGTCGGGGTCGCCGTAGAGCACCTCCCAGAGCGCCATCGTCGGCACCACCCACGCCCCCGCCTCGCGCGTGCGGCGGACGACGTCGGCCAGCCGCGCGGGGTCGATGGGTCCCGCGCCGCCGCCCAGGTGCTCGACGTAGCCGTCGACGTGGTCGAAGGTCTCCTGCCCCATCTCCAGCGCGTGCGCCAGCCCCACCCCGGCGGGGACGTGGCCCCCGAAGCGGATCCCCACCTCCCGCGCGGTGCGCGCCATGGCGTCGTACTCGGCGCGGGTGAGGCCGGGGTGGACCTTGAGGAGGTCCCACCCCTCGGCCTTCTGCGCGCGCACCATCCGCTCGGCCTCCTCGGGCGAGCTCACGGAGCTCCCGTTGAAGGAGGGCCCGGCCAGGTAGAGGGTGGGCGAGAGGAGGTCGCCGCGGGCGGCGCGCTCGCGGAGCGCCAGCTGGTTGGGGGCGCCCAGCATCCCCCGCACGGTGGTGATCCCGCTGGCGAGGTAGAGGAAGAGCGTCGCCTCGGTGTACGCGGCCGACGCCGAGGGGGGTGGGATGTGCCCGTGCATCTCGGCCAGCCCCGGCATCAGGTACTTCCCCCGCCCGTCCACCCGCCGCGCCCCGTCGGGGACGCGCACGCGCGACGACGGCCCCACCTCGGCGATCCGCCCGTCGCGGACGATCACCGTCTGCCCGGGGAGGGCGCGCTCGCGGTCCATCGGCACCACGGTCACGTCCACGAAGGCGGTCACGGCGGTGTCGGACGCGGCCTCCGCGCGGACCCCGGCGTCGGCGGCGGGGCCGGCGCAGGCGGCGGCGGAGAGGGCGAGGGCGGCCAGGAGGGAAAGGCTCATCGGCGCTCGGGTCGGGGAAAGGGTCGGGGAGGCCGCCCGGACGGACGGCACCCGGTGGGATGCCGCGGCGCCGGGGGCGGTTGGAAGCGCGCTCACCGCGCCCCGTGGGCGGCCATCGCCTCGCGGAGCCGGTCGGCCAGGTGGCGGACGTGGGGCGGGTAGAGGAGCGAGCCGTGGTCGCCGGGGACGCGGACGACCTCCGCGCCGCCGCGGGCCAGGGCGCACCAGAACTCGGGGGCGCCGTCCGGGGGGACCTTCCGGTCGGCCGCCTGGGTGCGGAAGTAGGTGAGGCGGCCGTCGTACGGGGGCGGCTCGTAGTCGATCAGCGCCACCAGGTTGGCGCGGCGGACGGCGGCGAGCGCCAGCACCTCGTCGACGCGCGAGGCGGGGAGGAGGCGGGGGGCGCGGACGTGCTCGATGGCGGCCAGCGCCTGCTCGCGCGGGGGGAGGTTGCGGAGCTCGTGGACGCGGACCAGCGAGGCGGCGGCCCACCCGGCCAGGTCGCCCACGATCCGCACCAGGACCTGGGCGTGCGAGACCCGCTCGCGCGTCTCCTCGCCGTGGGGGACGGCGGTGTCGAGGAGGGCCAGGAGCCCCACCTCGTGCCCGGCGGCGCGGAGCTGCCGGGCCATCTCGTACGCCACGATCCCCCCGTACGACCATCCCCCCAGGTGGTACGGCCCCCCGGGGCGGTGGCGGCGGAGGGCGGCGGCGTAGTGGGCGGCCATCTCTTCCACGCTTCCCAGCGTCGTCTCCCCCGGCTCCAGCCCGCGGGCCTGGAGGGCGTGGAGGGGCTGCTCCGGGGCCAGCGCCTCGGCGAGGGGGTGGTAGCAGACGACGTGGCCACCCCCGGGGTGCGCCAGGTAGAGCGGGGGGAGCGCCCCCTCGGGCTGGAGGGGGACGAGGGGGAGGCGGACGCCGGCCCCCGCCCCCGAGAGGGCGCGCGCCACCCCCTCAACGGTGGGGGCGCGGAGGAGGGCGGCCAGGGGGAGGTCGCGCCCCAGCGTCTCGCGGACCTTCGCCAGGAGGCGGAGGGCGAGCACCGAGTGGCCCCCCAGCTCGAAGAAGTCGTCGTGCACCCCCACCCGGTCCGTCCCCAGGACTTCGCGGAACAGCTCGGCCAGGCGGGCCTCCAGCGGCGAGCGGGGGCCCACGCGGAGGGCGGCGGCGCCGTGCGCGCGCTCCGGGGCGGGGAGGGCGCGGCGGTCGAGCTTCCCGCTGGTGGTGCGGGGGAGGGCGGGGAGCCAGGCGAAGGCGGAGGGGACCATCGCCTCGGGGAGGCGGTCGCGGAGGTGGAGGCGGAGGTCGGCGTCGGTGGGGCGCGCCCCGTCGCCCGCCCCGGCGAGGTACGCGGCCAGGCGGAGCCCCTCCGCCCCGCCGAGGGGGACCACCGCCGCCTCGGCGACGGCCGGATGGGCGGCGAGGGCGGCCTCGACCTCGGCGGGCTCGACGCGGACGCCGCGCACCTTGAGCTGGCCGTCGCGCCGCCCCAGGAAGTCGAGGGCGCCGTCGTCCCTCCAGCGGGCGGTGTCGCCCGAGCGGTACATCCGCGCCCCCGGCGGGCCGAAGGGAGAGGGGACGAAGCGCTCGGCGGTGGGCCCCGGCCGCCCCGCGTACCCCCGCGCCACCCCCGCCCCGGCCAGGCAGAGCTCGCCGGGGACGCCGGCGGGGACGGGGCGGAGGGCGGCGTCGACGACGTACGCGCGCCCCCCGGCGAGGGGGCGGCCGATGGGGAGGCGCGGGGCCCCCGGCGGCGCGTCTCCGAGGGTGGAGTAGGTGGTGTCCTCGGTGGGCCCGTACGCCACCACCACCCTCGCCACCCCCGCCTGGCGGAGGGCGTCCGCCAGCTCCGGCGCCACCGGCTCGCCGCCGACGAGGACGGTGCGGAGCCCCGGCGGGAGCCCCCCGGCGCGGAGGAGCTCGGCGGCGACGGTGGGGACCATCGCCGCCGTGGCCACCGGGCGGGGGGCGGGGGCGAGCGGGTGCTCGACGAGGACGACGGCGCCCCCGGCCGAGAGCGGCGCGAAGAGCTCGGCGACCATCACGTCGAACCCGACGGAGCTCGACGCCAGGAACGACGCGCGTTCCTCCGCCGACAGGAAGGCGTCGAGGGCGTCGAGGAGGGCGGCGGCGGAGCGGTGCTCGATCTCCACCCCCTTCGGCCCGCCCGTCGACCCCGAGGTGAAGATCACGTACGCCAGGTTCCCGGGGTGGAGCGCCCGGACCGGATCGTCCGCGTCGTCCTCCCCCCCGTCGTCCGGGATCGACTCCACCTCGACCACGCGCGTCCCCTCCGCGAGGGGCGGAAGCGCGTCGCGAAGGGAGGCGCCGGTGACGACGACGGCCGCCCCCGACACGCGGAGCATGGCCTCGATCCGCGCGGGCGGGTGCGCGGGGTCGAAGGGGACGAAGGCGCCGCCCGCCTTCAGCACCCCCAGGAGCGCAGCCACCAGCTCCGGGGTGCGGGGGAGGAGGACGCCGATCCGCGTCTCCGGACCCGCGCCGAGCCCCCGCAGCCGCCGCGCGATCGCCTCCGCGCGCCGGTCGAGCGCGGCGTAGGTGATCTCGCGTGCGTCGTGGACGACGGCCACCGCGTCCGGCGCCGCCTTCGCCCGCGCTTCGAAGCGGCGATGGAGGAGGACGCCCTCCCGCGGCGAATCGTCCCCCCCGGCGTTGAAGGCGAAGACGACGCGGCGGCGCTCTTCCTCGCCGAGCCACTCGAGGTCGCGGACCCGGGCGCCGGGGTCGCTGGCGAAGGCGCGGGCGAGGGCGGCGAAGTGGCGCGCCAGGCGGTGGGCGGTGGCGGGCTCGAAGAGGGCGGTGGCGTACTGGACCTCGCCGTACAGGGCGCGGCCGCGCGGCTCCAGCGCGAACGACACCTCGAAGGGCGAGACGCCGGCGTCGGCCGGCGCCGGCTCCACCGCGACCCCGGGGAGGGCGAGCGTGGCCGGGCCGCCGCTGTTGAGCGCCAGGACGGCCTGGACCAGCGGCGGCCGCGCGGGGTCGCGCGAGACGCCGGCCAGCTCGACGATCCGGTCGAAGGGGACGCGGGCGTTCTCCTGCGCCCCCATCGCCGCCTCGCGCGCCTCGGCGACCGCCTCGCGCACCGTCCGCGCCCCCCCGGCGCGGAGGCGCAAGGGGAGGGTGTTGGCGAAGAAGCCCACCGTCTCCCCGGTGGCGGGGTGCCAGCGGTTGGCCACGGGGGAGCCGGCGACGACCTCCTCCTCCCCCGTGCAGCGCCCCAGGAGCGCGCCGAAGACGGCGAGGAGGACGGTGTAGGGCGTCGTCCGCTCGGCGCGCGCCAGCGCCCGGAGCGCCTCCGCCTCCCCGTCGCCGAGGGCGAAGGCCACCTTGGCGCCCTCGAAGCGCTGCACCGCCGGGCGCGGGAGGTCGGCGGGGAGCTCCAGGACGTGGGGGGCGCCCGCCAGCCGGCGCATCCAGTACGCCTCCTCCTCCAGGAGCTCGGCGCGGGTGAGGCGCTTCCGCTGCCAGGCGGCGAAGTCGGCGAAGCGGAGCCGCGGCGGGGGGAGCGCCTCCCCCGCGTAGAGCGCCGACACGTCGCGGAAGAAGACCGCCGCCGAGGCGCCGTCGGCCGCGGCGTGGTGGATGGCCGTAGCCAGGAGGTGCTCGTCGCCGGGGAGGGTGACGAGGAGGGCGCGGAAGAGGGGCCCCCGCTCCAGGTCGAAGCGGCGGCGGACCAGCTCCGCGGCCGCCGCCCGCGCCTCCTCCTCCGCGGCGGCGGCGGCGCGGAGGTCGAGGGTCGCGACGTAGCGCGTCTCCCGGTCGTCCGCCCCGGTCTGGAAGGGCTCTCCGTCCCGCTCGCCGAAGACGGCGCGGAGGGCGTCGTGGCGGCGGACGGCGCCCTCCAGCGCGGCCACGAGGCGCGCCGCGTCGACGGGCCCGCGGAGGCGGAAGGCGAGGGGGATGGTGTACGACGGCCCGTCGGGAGAGAGCCGGTCGAGGTACCAGAGGCGGCGCTGCTCGAAGGAGAGCGGCGCCGGCCCCTCGCCGTGCGGGGGGATCTCGGCCGCGCGGAGGTCGGGGCGCGCGCGCAGCTTCTCCAGCAGGGCGCGGTGCGCGCCGGCGAGGCGGTCGGCGAGGTCGCTCATGGGAGCGGGCGGCGGGGGGGAGACGTCCGGGGCGGGCGCGGACCCCGGACGATAACGCCCTCTCCCCCGCCGATCAATCGTTCTCCCCACCCCGGTCCGGACCACTCCCCACGCCGCCGGCGGCTTCCGTCCGACAGACGGCCTTCCCGCGCCGCGCAATTTTAAGAGTGCGTGAGTGCGGAAGTGCGCTGGACACTTCGCGGACAATTAGCTTCACGCACTCACGCACTCCGGTGTGACCCATCCACTCTCACGCGGGAAGGAGGAATCCCATGGACGCCCGCATCCGTGACATCGTCGTCGGCGTCGCCGCGCTGGGGGCCGACGACCCCGCCACCGCCCCCGCCGGGGAGGACCCCGTCCTGGCGCCCGCCGTGGAGCTGGCGGCGCGTGCCGGCGCCACCCTCCACGTGGCGCACGCCTTCGAGCTCCCCGACTCCGTCCTGGCCGCCTACGGGATGCAGGTCCCGTACGTCGACCCCGGGCTGCGCGACCGGTGCGCCCGCGACCTGGAGGAGCGCCTGGCGCGGCTGGTGGCGCGCTTCGAGGGGGCGCGCATCCGCTGCCACGTCGTGGAGGGGTCGGCGGGGCGCGCGCTGGTCGACCTCGCCGCGCGCCTCCACGCGGGGCTGGTCGTCGTCGGCGCCACCCGCCGGGGGCGCGTCTGGCGCAACCTCCTGGGGACCACCGCCGAGCGGGTGGTCCGCACCTCGGAGGTCCCGGTCCTGGTGATGCACCAGCCCTTCGCCCGCCCCGTGCGGCGCCTCCTCCTGGCGGCCGACCTCTCGCCGGAGTGCGCGGGGCTCCTGCGGCGGGGCGTGGCGGCGGCGCGCGCCCTCTTCGGGCCCGCGCTGGAGATGCGCGGGGTGGTGGCGGTGGGGTTCGACCCCATGGTCCCGCCGCCCCCGCTCGACCCCGCGTCGCTCCGCGAGGCGGCCGCCGCCGAGCTCCGCCGCTTCCTGGCCCCCGTCACCGGAGGCGCGCGGGCCGGGGCCGCGGTGCGCTTCGGCGAGCCCCCCCGCGAGATCGTCACCGAGGCGGAGGAGTGGGGGGCCGACCTGGTCGTGATGGGGACCCACGGCCGCTCGGGGTTCGCGCGCTTCCTCCTGGGGAGCACGGCGGCGGCCACCCTCCGCGGCGCCGCCTGCAACGTCCTGGTGGTCCCCGGCGCGCCCGCCCGCCGCCCGGCGGCGGCGCCGGCTCCCGAGGCCGCTCCGGACCGCGCCGGGGCGCTGGTCCTCGCCTGATCGTCTTCGGGAGCCGGATCGTCGGTGATCGTCGAAGGGCCGGGCGCGCGACGAAGCGCGGTCCGGCCCCTTTTCGTTCCCGCGCGTCGGAAACTTCCCGACGCGCGCCCCGGGCGATCCCCGTCCCGCGGCGCGGAAAGGTGCCGACGGACGGCGCGGCGCGCGGAACCCAGATTTCCCCGGGTACGTAAGGAAGGAGGTGCGGGATGATGACGAAGCTCCAGGCGCCGCTCGCCGCCGCGCTCCTGGCGGCGGGGGTCGGGGCGTCGGAGGCGCCGCGGGCGATGGCGCGCGATGGCGACGCGGCGGTCGCCGCGATGGACAGGATGATCCGCGAGGAGTATCGTGCGGAAGCCGCCTACCGCCGCGCGCTCCGCGACTTCGGCCGGTGCCGCCCTTCGCGCGCGCCGTCCACGAAGAAGACCTCCACGCCGACCTGATGGCCGCGCTCTACCGCGGCCGCGGGCTCGCGCCGCCCGCGCGCGGAGGCGTTCCGGCGCTGCGGGGGCGGGAAATCGGAGTCGACGGACCCCTGAAGGAGGCAGGCTTTTCGACGCCGGGAGCGGTCGGCCCGCGTCCCACCCACGATGGGAGGTGCGCGATGCGGAAGACGATGGCCGCGCTGGCGGCGGCGGCGCTGGTGGCGACGGCGCGGGGGGGCGAGCCCGCCCTGGGGTCCGACCCCGTGGTGGCGGCGCTCGACACCATGATCCAGGACGAGTACCGCACCGAGGCCGGGTACCGCCGGGCGGTCCGCGACCTGGGGCGCGTGGAGCCCTTCGCGGAGTTCGCGGACGCCGAGCGGAACCACGCGGAGATGATCGGGACGCTGTACGAGCGGCGGGGCCTCCCCGTCCCGGCCAGCGCCTGGACCCCCGACCGGGCCCCCGCCCACCGCACGCGCGAGGCGGCGTGCGCGGCGGCCGCCCGGCACGAGGCGCGGAGCGCGGAGGCGTACGACCGCTTCCTCCGCGCCGGCCTCCCCGGCGACGTGCGCCACGTCTTCCGCCACAACCGCAACGTCGCCAGGCACAGCCACCTCCCCGCCCTCCGCGCCTGC
>DATACF010000159.1:0-3668 GCA_036259235.1 Longimicrobium sp.
GGCGTCCATCGTGCTGTACGTCCCGCCGAGGCCCACCCGGTGCGCCGTCCACGCCTCCGTGGTCTCGATCGGCCCCACCAGCACCGCCCCCAGCGAGTCGCTCTCGCTGTACGTCGTCGCCCCCACGCGCTCGAAGGCGTAGTGCCCCGCGAACGAGATCTCGCGCGTCAGCGCCCACCGCGGCGTCAGCGTGGCCATGAGCCGCGCCCCCGGCTCGCGCCGCACCTCGCGCCCGATGGTGTCGCCGGGGAAGGGGCGGTCCTCGGCGAAGGCGCGCCGCCGCACCTCCGTCGGGAGGAGCGCCTCGAACCCCGCCGACGCCCCCACCCGCCACCGCCGCGACACCGGGACCTCCGCGAAGAGGTCGGCCCCGAAGCCGAAGTGCCCCGCCTCGGGCGGGAGCTGGAGGAGGAACATCGTGTTCGACCGCGCCCCCGTGGGGAGCCGCGCGTGCACTCCCAGCGTCGTCCGCGCGCCGCGGAGGGTGTCGCCGGGGCCCGGCGGCGGGCCGGTGAGCTGGACGCGCGCGCCCACCCGGACGTCGCCGAGCTGGTAGCCCGAGCGCCCCGAGGTGATCCCCAGCGCCGCGACCTCCTCGGCCGAGAGGGTGTCGGGGCGCCCCTGCGCGGCGAGGAGGTCGGCGATGGTCAGCGGCCGCTCCGGGAGGTCGAGGGTGTCGCCGGTGATGGCGCGCACCCGCCGCTGCAGCTCGACGCCTACCTCCGAGCCCGTGACGGGGAGGAAGGGCGCGCCCCCCAGCGCCTCGAACTCCGCGCCGATCTCCGCCAGGAGCTGCGCGTTCCGGGTGGCGGCGCCGTTGATCCCCACCGTGCCGCCGTAGAGCGCCGCGGGCGCCACCGCCGTCCCCCGCCGCTGGATCGGCACCGTCAGGTCGAGCGTGATCCGCGAGGTGAGGCCGTACGAGAGGGTGAAGGGCGCGTAGCGGACGTCGCCCGCCAGCGAGGTGCGGAGCGTCCCCGCCGCGAGGCTGTCGGGCGCCAGGGGGGTGTCGACGCTGTCGGCGGTGGCCGCGAAGAAAGCCGCCACGCCGGTGCGGAGGGCGGGGAGGTCGTCCTCGCCCACCAGGCGCGCCACCAGGGGCTGGAGCTGCGCCTCGAAGCGGGCCCCCAGCGGCTCGCTCCCGCCGTCGAAGCGGGTGTCGAACTGCGTGTAGACCCCCACCGCCCGCAGCTCCGCCCACCCCCGGGGGAGGACGCGCGCGTCCGTGAGCTGGGCGCGGGCGCTCACCGGCGCCGCGAGGCACAGCAGGAGGGCGGCGGCCGCGCCGCGGGCGAGCTTCATCAGGTGCGTCGTTCGGTCTCTGGCGGAAAAGGCGGGCGGGATGAGCCCGGAAGCGGAGGGACGCTAGCGCGCCGCCGCGGCCCTGTCAACGCGCGGGAGCGGCGGGCCCGGACGGCTTCGGGGCAGGCGCGAGCACGCGCCGGCGGGGTTGACGCTCCCTGGGCGCCCTGATACATTTGTCGCTCCGCGGCGGGCGCCGGTCAACGGCCCGCTCCCGGCGGCACGGCGCCGTGGCCAAGTGGTAAGGCAGAGGACTGCAAATCCTCGACCCCCGGTTCGAATCCGGGCGGCGCCTCTGGCTGGACTTGACGCAAACGCCGCAGGCTGGTAGCTTTACGGTCTCGGCAACGAAGGTCACGCCCCGTTCGTCTAGTGGCCTAGGACAACGCCCTCTCACGGCGTAAACAGGGGTTCGATTCCCCTACGGGGTACTTGAAAATCTGGGGGAAAATGGGTCAGGGCCCCGCAGGCAGCAGCCCACCCCCTGGCGCGGGCGCGGTGCAAGCCGGCCCGCGATACGGTCGATTAGCTCAGTTGGTTAGAGCGCTCGCCTCACATGCGAGAGGTCCGGGGTTCGAGTCCCTGATCGACCACTGGACCTGACAAAGACGCCCCGCCGCGACATGGTTCGCGGCGGGGCGTTTTCGCGTGGGCGCCGTCCGGGAGCACGTGGAGATTGACCGGTGGCGGGGGGAATCGCACTTTGCTCCCGCCCCGTGGGCGCTCCCCGCGCCGCCCCGCATCGGATCTCCCGGAGACCCTTCATGACTCCCCGCCGCCCTTCCGCGCTCCCCTTCCTCCTCCTCCTGGCGCTCGCGGCGGCGTGCCGCGACGGCGCCGGCCCGGCCGGCCGCGGCACCGTCGAGGCCAGCGCCGACTCGCTCGCCCTCCTCCCCGGCGAGGGCGCCACCCTCACCGCGCGCGTCCTGGACCGCGACGGGCGCCCGCTCGACGGGGAGACCGTCGCGTGGGCGTCCTCCGACACCACGGTGGCCACCGTTACCGCCGCGGGCGAGGTGCGGGCGGTCCGCACCGGCGACGCGCGGATCGCCGCGGCGAGCGGGGCGCTGGGCGACACGGTCCCCGTCCGGGTGGCCTTCTCCACGGAGGTGGCCGTCCACGGCGCCAGCGCTCACGTCAACCCGCACGACCCCGCGCTCCTCACGCTCGCGGCGGAGGGGAGCGTGGTGCGGTACGTGGCCCGCCGCGACGCCTCGGGGCGCGCCACGGGGCTGCACCAGGTGCGGCGGGGGACGGGCTCGGGGGTGGAGGCGGCCTGGTTCCTCCCCGGCGGCCTCCCCGACTCGGTCCGCCTCCGCGACGGGACGGTCGTGCGCTTCGTGGTGGCGCCGCCGGGGGTGCACGTCGACATCGGGGGTGTGTGGCGCGCCATCGACGGCGTCCCCGCCTCCGCGCCGGCCACGCCGGCGGACGCCCCCCCGGGGACCGCGCCTTCCTTCACCCTGGCCACGGCCCTGTCGGTGGGGAACGGGACGACGGGGGAGCCGAGCCCGGGGGCGCGCGTGGCGTTCGAGGCCGCCTGGGGCCCCGGCCCGTTCGAAGCCCTCTTCGCCGCCGCGCGGGAGGCCGCGCCCGCGTCGTACGAGGCGGTCCTCCCCTCGGGGCCCGTGGCGGGGCTCGGCGCCTCCGCGCCGGCGGCCCGGTGCGAGGCGGCCACGGCGGTGGTCGCCGCCGCGTGCGCGCACCCGGGGCTGGCGCGGATCCGGGCGTGGCTGTCGGAGAACTGCACGACGTACGCCGACGCCGGCGCGCGCCAGGACTGCCTCGCGGTGCTGGAGGTGCTCCGGCTGGTCTGCGACGTCGAGCCGCCCTGCGACGAGGCGTCCGCGGTGGACCACTACCTCGTCCCGGGGAGCACCGTCACCCTGCGCACCTCGGCGGTCCCGCCGCAGGGGCCGTCCGACCTCTTCCTCGCGGCCGTCCTCACCTCGGCCGTCGAGGTCCCCGCGTCGGGGCGCCTGGCGGTGGAGAGCCAGATCCCGGTCCGCCTCTTCCCCCAGCTCGACCTCGAGGACGAGCCCTTCCCCGTGGACGGCCAGTACTGCCCGACGAGCTACCGGCTGCGCGTCGACACCGAGCCGGCCGTCGCGGGGCTGCCGGTGAAGATCGTCCTCCGCTCGCCGTCGGGAGCGGTGCTGGCCCAGCTGGTGGGGATCACCAACGTGCTCGGCTTCTTCGCCGGCTCTCACGAGCCCGTCGTCTTCCCGGTGAACCAGCTCTACACCGTGGCCGTCATCAGCGGGTCGTCCCGGGCCAGCACCCGCTTCGGGGTGACGTGCCGCGACGCGGCGCCGTAGCCGCCACGTCCCGTCCCCCGCGAAAACGTCGGACCGCCCGCCGCGCCC
>DATACF010000160.1:0-9151 GCA_036259235.1 Longimicrobium sp.
CGCCGCCGCCCCCGGCGCAGCAGCCCCCGGCCGCGCCGCCCGCCGCCCCGGCCGCCCCCGCGCCCCAGGCGCAGGGCGGCGCGGACGACGACGAGGACCTGGAGAGCTTCCAGGCGTGGCTGCAGAGCCTGAAGCGGTGAGGATCGCCGTCGTCCACGGCCCCAACCTGAACCTCCTGGGCACGCGCGAGCCCGAGGTGTACGGGCGGGCCACCCTGGCGGACGTCGACGACGCGCTCCGGCGGCTGGCGGCCGAGCTGGGCGCCGAGGTGGAGGTCCATCAGTCGAACCACGAGGGCGCGCTGGTGGACTTCGTGCAGGAGGCCGGCCCCCGCGTGGACGGCTTCGTGGTCAACGCGGGCGCGTACACCCACACCAGCGTCGCGCTCGCCGACGCGCTGGCGGCGGTGGCGCGTCCGTACGTGGAGGTGCACATTAGCAACCTCTTCGCCCGGGAGCGCTTCCGCCACCGCTCCTTCCTCGCGGCCGGCGCGGTGGGGATCGTCTCGGGCTTCGGCGTGGACAGCTACCGGCTGGGCCTGCGCGCCCTCATCGGGCACGTGCAGGGGAAGAAAAGAAGTCCTGAGTCCCGAGTCCCAGGTCCTGAGTGAACGACGCTCGGGGCTGGGCACTGGGCACTCAGGACTTGGGACTTAGCACTTTGGACTACGGACTCAGCACTTTCGGACTCAACAGGAGTATTTGCGTGGCGACGACGGCCGACTTCCGGAACGGCATGACCATCAGCCTCGATGGGACGCTCTTCACCATCCTCTTCTTCCAGCACCACAAGCCGGGGAAGGGGAACACCGTGGTGCGCACCAGGCTTCGGAACGTCCTCACCGGCGCCGTGCTGGAGAAGACCTTCCGCGCCGGCGAGCGGATCGACGAGGTGCGCCTGGAGCACCGGCCGATGACGTACAGCTACAACGACGGCCACCTCTACCACTTCATGGACGCCCAGAGCTACGACGACGTCCCGCTCACCGGCGAGACCATCGGCGACGACCAGCTCAAGTACCTCAAGGAGGGGATGGAGGTCGACGGCCTCCTCCACGGCGACAAGGTGATCTCGGTCGAGCTCCCCTTCTTCGTCACCCTGGCCATCGTCGAGACCGACCCGGGCGTCCGCGGCGACACCGCCACCGGCGGCACCAAGCCGGCCAAGCTGGAGACCGGCGCCGTCGTCCAGGTCCCGCTCTTCCTCAACGAGGGGGACGTCATCCGCGTCGACCGGCGCGAGGACAAGTACATGGAGCGCGCCAACAAATGATCGACCTCGACTTCCTGCGCGGCCTCATCGGGGCGGTGGACGAGAGCGGGATCGACTCGATCGAGATCTCCCGCGGCGGCACGCACATCCGCATCTCCAAGACGCCGCCCCCGGCCCCGGTCTCGGCGGCCTCGGCCCCCGCGGCCCCGGTGGCGCACGTGAGCGTCCCCTCCGCCCCCGAGGCCCCGCGCGCCTCCGCGCCCGCCCCGGCTCCGTCGGCCGCGGCGGCCGTCCCCGCGGCGCCGCCCCGGAGCAACCTGGTGGACGTCAAGAGCCCCATGGTGGGGACCTTCTACCGCTCGCCGGCCCCCGAGGCGCCGCCGTACGTCGAGCCCGGGAGCCGCGTCGCCCGGGGGCAGACGCTCTGCATCCTCGAGGCGATGAAGCTGATGAACGAGCTCGAGAGCGAGCTCGCCGGCACCGTCCGCGAGATCTGCGCGGAGAACGGCGAGCCGGTGGAGTACGGCCAGGTCCTCTTCCGGATCGAGCCCGCGGCGTAACCCGAGCAGGAACCGATGTCCCAGACCATCCCCACGGCCGGCGACGCGCAGGCGCGCGCCGGCCGCGAGTTCAACCTCCGAGAGGCGCTGGAGGAGCTGGTCCGCCGCGGCGGGAGCGACCTCCACCTCAAGGTGGGGCGCCCCCCCGTGGTGCGCGTCAACGGCGAGCTCCAGGAGACGGGGCTGGCCACCATGCGCCCCGAGGACCTCAAGCGGTGCGCCGACCAGATCCTCTCGCCCCGCCAGCGCGAGCAGTTCGCCGAGCACAAGGAGATCGACTTCGCCGTCGGCGTCCAGGGGCTCGGCCGCTTCCGCACCAACATCTTCCAGCAGCGCGGCACCTTCGGGATGGCCTTCCGCGCCATCCCCGTCGACGTGCCGAGCCTGGAGACGCTGGAGCTCCCGAAGGCGCTGGAGGAGGTGTCGGTGACCCCCCGCGGGATGGTCCTGGTGACCGGCGTCACCGGGAGCGGGAAGTCGACGACGCTGGCCGCCATGCTCCGCCACCTCAACGAGCGGCGGGCGGTCAACATCGTCACCATCGAGGACCCGATCGAGTTCCTCCACCGCGACCTCAAGGCGATCGTGAGCCAGCGCGAGGTGGGGAGCGACACGCTCTCCTTCCACGACGCGCTCCGCCACGTCCTGCGGCAGGACCCCGACGTCATCATGCTCGGCGAGATCCGCGACCGCCCGTCGATGGAGACGGTGCTCAAGGCCGCCGACACCGGGCACACGGTCTTCTCGACGCTGCACACCACCGACGCGGCGCAGACCATCGGCCGCATCATCTCCTTCTTCCCGCCCCACCAGCACGCCGAGATCCGCGCGGTGCTGGCCAACGCGCTCAAGGCCATCGTCTCCCTGCGGCTGATCCCGCGGGCCGACCGGCCCGGGCGCGTCCCGGCGGCCGAGGTGCTGGTGAACACCGCCACCATCTCGGACCTGATCCGCAAGGGCGAGGAGCTCCACACCCTCCCCGACCACATCGCGGCCGGGCGGGTGAGCTACGGGATGCAGACCTTCGACCAGAGCCTCATGGAGCTCTACGCGAAGGGGTGGATCTCTTACGAGTGGGCGATGCACTACGCGTCGAACCCTTCCGAGTTCGCCCTCCGCGTCTCCGGCGTCTCGCCCGGCGAGCAGGAGATGTGGGCCGGCGCGCCGGAAACCCTCAAGTGACGGTCTGACCACGTGTTCCGGAAAGTCCTGATCGCCAACCGCGGCGAGATCGCCCTGCGGGTCATCCGCGCCTGCAAGGAGCTGGGGATCCGCACCGTGGCGGTGTACTCCGAGGCCGACCGCGAGAGCCTCCACGTCCGCTTCGCCGACGAGGACGTCTGCATCGGCCCGCCGCCCGCGCGCGAGAGCTACCTCAACATCCCGCGGATCATCGCCGCCGCCGAGATCACCGGCGCCGACGCCATCCACCCGGGGTACGGCTTCCTGGCCGAGAACGCCGAGTTCTCGGAGATCTGCGAGCGGAGCGAGATCACCTTCATCGGCCCCACGCCGCAGCAGATCCGCCTGATGGGCGACAAGGCGTCGGCGCGGCGGACGATGCGCGAGGTGGGGGTCCCCATCGTCCCCGGCACCGACGCCGTCTCCGACCCCGACGAGGCGCTGGCGCTGGCCCGCGAGATCGGCTTCCCCGTCCTGATCAAGGCGGCGGCCGGTGGGGGCGGGAAGGGGATGCGCGTCGCCGCCGACCCCGACGACTTCGTCCGCCAGTACTCGATGGCGCGGAACGAGGCGGCGGCCGCCTTCAACGACGACACCGTCTACATCGAGAAGTACCTGGCCCGCCCGCGCCACATCGAGTTCCAGATCCTGGGCGACTCCCACGGCCGGGTGATCCACCTGGGCGAGAGAGACTGCTCGATCCAGCGGCGCCACCAGAAGCTGATCGAGGAGGCGCCGAGCCCCGCGCTCGACGAGGAGCTCCGGGCCCGGATGGGCGAGGCGGCGGTCCGCGGCGCCAAGGCCATCGACTACGTGGGGGCGGGGACGATCGAGATGCTGCTGAACGAGGACGGCTCGTTCTACTTCATGGAGATGAACACCCGGATCCAGGTCGAGCACCCGGTCACCGAGATGTGCACCGGCTTCGACCTGGTGAAGGAGCAGATCCGCGCCGCCGCGGGGCTCCCGCTCTCGATCCCCGAGAAGCCGATCCAGCTGCGGGGGCACGCCATCGAGTGCCGGATCAACGCCGAGGACCCGGCGCGGAGCTTCGCGCCCTCGCCGGGGACGATCAGCACCTACCACCCGCCCGGGGGGCCGGGGGTGCGGGTCGACACGCACGTCTACGCGGGGTACCGGGTGCCCCCGTTCTACGACTCGCTCCTGGCCAAGGTGATCGTGCACGGCGCCACGCGCGAGGAGGCGCTGGCGCGGATGCGGCACACGCTGGCCTCGTTCGTGGTCGAGGGGGTGCACACCACGATCCCCTTCCTCCAGACGGTGATGGACCACCCCGAGTTCGTGGCGGGGCGGGTGGACACGAAGTTCCTGGAGCGGATGATGGCCAACGAGCGCGCGGGTGGGTGAATGAAGCTGGACGTGCTGCTGAACCCCGGGGAGCTCCTCCCCGGGGACGTCTCGGAGCGGACCGCCGTGGTCATCGACGTCCTCCGCGCCTCCAGCACCATCGTGGAGGCGCTCTCCGCGGGGGCGAAGACGCTGTACCCGGTGCCGTCGATCGAGGAGGCGCTCCGGCTGGCGAACACGCTGGGGCGCGAGGAGGTCCTCCTCTGCGGCGAGCGGAAGTGCCTCCCCATCGAGGGGTTCGACCTGGGGAACTCGCCGGCCGAGTTCACGCCCGAGCGGGTGGGGGGGAAGACGCTGGTGATGAGCACCACCAACGGGACGGCCACCATGACGGCGGCCTCGCCCGCGGCGCGGGTGGTGATCGCCTCGTGGCTCAACCTCACGGTGGTGGTCGACGACCTGGTCCGCGCGGGCGGCGACCCGGTGTTCATCTGCGCGGGGCGCGAGGGGCGGTTCGGGCTGGAGGACGCGGTCTGCGCCGGGAAGCTGGCCGCGGGTGTCATGGCGGCGCTCTCCGACGAGACGTGGGAGCTGAACGACGGCGCGCTGGCCGCGCTGGCGCTGGCCGAGCGCTACGACGACCCCGAGGCGCTCTTCCGCGAGTCGGCGGCGGGGAAGCAGCTGGTCGACGCGGGGCTGGAGGACGACCTCCCCTTCTGCGCCCAGACCGACCGCCACGACGTCGTCCCGGTCCTCCACGACCGGCAGATCACGCTCGCCACCCCTGGCGTCGGGGTCGGCGGCGAGATCTGACGCGCTCGCTCGTAAACGGGATCGGGATCGGGAGGCCCCTCGCCGGGAATGGTTTCGGCGCGGGGCCTCCGGCTTTTACCGCAACGGCTTTGCTCTCACAGGGGGCACAGGGGACACAGGGGGAGCTCGGTGCGCGCCGAGGCTCCTCCGTGTCCCCCGTGCCCCCTGTGAGAGTCATGGGGTTTTCGATCGTCGCGAACGAAGAAGAAATCCCGGGCATTCTCCGTGTCCTCCGCGGCTCCGTGTGAGCTCCATGCTCGGCCGGCGAGCGGGAATGACCGGGCGCGGCCGGTGCATGTCCGCGCAAAAGCGCTCCGGTCGTGATCCGTCTTTGCCGGGGAAAATCACGTGCATCTGGCATATCCGCGCGCGGTGCATATCTTTACTGCATCGCGCGGACGCCAGATGGCGGCGCTTTCCTTCCCGAGTCCGCCCCTTCCGTATTCCCCTGCGAAACCGACCCGGCGAGATGCTGTTCTCCCTCGACGACCGGCAGCGACGCGAGCTGATGGGGCTGGGCCTGCTGGCGCTGGCCCTCCTCCTCGGCCTGAGTCTCGTCCCGCTGGAGCTGGCGGGGCCGGCCGGCGGGCGCGTCTTCCCCGCCCACAACGTGGTGGGCCCGCTCGGCGGGCTCATCCAGGCGGCCACCGTGGGCGCGCTGGGCCTCGGCGCCGTGGCCATCCCGCTGGTGCTGGGGATCTGGGGGCTGGTGGCGTTCGAGAAGGTCTCGGTCGAGCCGGCCGTGCGCTGGTCGGCGCTGATCTTGGGGCTCGCCGTCCTCGTCCCCGCCTTCGCGGCGGTGGTCGGCGGAGTGGCCCCGGTCCACCCGGCCGCCGGGACGCTGGGGGCGAGCGTGGGCGGCGGGCTGGCGGGGGCGCTCAGCGGCCTCGGCGCCTCGCTCGTCCTCTTCTTCCTCTTCGCCGCGCTCTGCGTGGCCACGGTGGGGTGGAACCCGCTCCGGACCGCGGTGCACGGCGGCCGGAAGGCGGTGGAGCAGGGGAAGAAGGCTGTCGAGCAGGGGAAGAAGGTGGCCGCCGCCATCCCCACGCACACCCTCCGCATCCCGCTCCCGAAGCGCGGCGGCGCGCCCGTGGCCGAGGCGGACGGCGAGGAGGACGCGGACGAGGATCTCCCGTTCGACGACTACGGCGCGGACGACTACGGGCCGGGGTACGACGACGACGTGGAGTACGACGACGCGCCGGTCGCCTCGGCGGCGCCCGCGCTCCCCGCGCCGGACCCGGACGCCACCCTTCCCTCGCCCGCGAAGAACGGGAAGCGCGCGAAGGCGGCGCCCGACCAGATGGACCTCCTCCCCGAGACGGGCGACCCGCTCAGCACCGACCTCCCCGCGACCGGGATCCTGACCCCCGCGCCCCCGCGCGACGAGGCGCGCAACCGGCAGGAGCTCGACAAGCTGGGGCAGGTGCTGATCGACAAGCTGGCTACGTTCAAGATCGACGGCGAGGTGGTGGGGATGACCACCGGGCCGGTGGTGACGCAGTTCGAGGTGGAGCCCGCGCCGGGGATCAAGGTGGCCCGCATCGCCAACCTGGAGGCCGACCTGGCGCTGGCGCTCCGGGCGCCCTCGGTGCGGATCGTGGCCCCGATCCCGGGGAAGGGCGCCGTCGGCGTCGAGGTGCCGAACCCCGCGCCGGAGATGGTCTTCTTCCGCGAGGTGATCGAGTCGCCGCAGTTCCGGGCCAGCAAGGCGCAGCTCCCGCTGGCGCTGGGGAAGGACATCGCCGGGAAGCCGCTGGTGGCCGACCTGGCCAAGATGCCGCACCTCCTGATCGCGGGCGCCACGGGGTCGGGGAAGTCGGTGTGCGTCAACACCATCATCACCTCCCTGATCTTCCGCCACACGCCGCAGACGCTGCGGTTCCTGATGGTGGACCCCAAGATGGTGGAGCTGAGCGTCTACAACGACCTCCCCCACCTCCGCCACCCGGTCGTCACCGACAACAACGACGCCGCCGCGGTGCTGAAGTGGGCCGTGATCGAGATGGAGCGCCGCTACCAGCTCCTCTCGGCCAACGGCGTCCGCAACCTCCTCGACTTCAACGCGCGCGTCGAGAGCGGGCAGCTGATGCGGACCCCCGAGGCCGACGGCGACGAGGGCGACCCCGACCGCTGGGTCTACAAGGGTGGGAAGCTCCCGTACGTCGTCCTCATCATCGACGAGCTGGCCGACCTGATGATGACCGTGCAGGGCGAGGTCGAGAAGCCGCTGGCGCTGCTGGCGCAGAAGGCGCGCGCCATCGGCATCCACCTGATCCTGGCGACGCAGCGCCCGTCGGTGAACGTCATCACCGGCCTCATCAAGGCCAACTTCCCCAGCCGCATCGCCTTCCGCGTCTCGTCGAAGGTCGACAGCCGCACCATCCTCGACCAGAACGGCGCCGACTCGCTGTTGGGGAACGGCGACATGCTCCTCCTCCCGCCGGCCAGCAACGAGCCGGCCCGCGTCCAGGGGGCCTACCTCTCGACCGAGGACACCGAGCGGCTGATGGCGTGGTACCGCGAGCAGGCGCGGCTCCGGAAGGAGGCGGCGCTGGCGGCGGGCGAGGCCGCGCTGGAGGAGGGCGGCGAGGAGGACATCCTGGCGGTGGTCCGCGCCCACGAGGGCGAGGGCGACGAGCTGGAGGCGGGCGACGACCCGGCCGACCGCGACAAGCTCTTCCGCGAGGCCGCGCTCCTCTGCATCCAGCACCAGGGCGGGAGCACGTCGCTCCTCCAGCGGCGGCTGCGGATCGGCTACGGCCGCGCCGCGCGGATCATCGACCAGCTCCACCTGGCCGGCGTCCTGGGCCCGCCGGACGGCTCCAAGCCCCGCGACGTCATGGTCGACATCATCGGCCTCGACATGATCTGCCCGGACGACTGAGTCGTCCCGGTGCCCGCGAAAACCACGTCGGAGGATCGTCCCGGCGATCCTCCTCTGCGGTCCCGCCCCATGCGCTGGCGCTCACCCGAGCGGCTGGCGCAGGTCGGCATCAGCATCCAGCTCCTCGCCTGCATCCGCACGCTCTCGGAGTACTTCCGGCTGAAGCAGGTCCAGGGGGCGGCGTTCAGTCCCGCGGCGGCGGAGCCGTACGTCGTGGGAGGGATCATCGCCGCGGTCTTCTGCTGGGCGGCGGTCCTCCTCTACTTCGCGCGGCGGCCTCGCGGCTCCGTCGCAGTCGCGGCGCTGACCGTCGTGGTCCTGTTCGCGTACAAGCTCTACGCGATCGGGTGACCCGGCGGCCTTGACCCTCCGCCGGGATCGCGCTCCATTTCTCTCGCGCAGGGAGAGATTCGCAACGCGAGCGCGTGGGGGCGCATGGCGGAGTGCCTGTTCTGCCGGATCGTGCGGCGCGAGGCGCCGGCGAGCGTGGTGTACGAGGACGCGCGGTGCATGGCGATCATGGACCTCTTCCCCATGCGCCGCGGGCACGTCCTGGTGCTCTCGCGCACGCACGCGGTGCACCTGCACGAGCTCCCCGAGGGCGAGCGGGTGCACCTCTTCCGCGTGGCCACGGCGGTGATGCGGGCGCAGCGCGCGGCGGGGCTCCCGTGGGACGGCGGGACGCTGGTGGTCAACGACGGCCCCGCGGCGGGGCAGCACGTCCCCCACGTGCACGTCCACGCCGTCCCCCGCACCCGGATGGACTGGCCGCGCGTCTTCGGGCGGATGCTGCTGCGGATAGTGAACGGCTTCGGGCCCGCGGCCGACCGCGCGGCGCTGGACGCCCAGGCGGCGCGGATCGCGGCGAAGCTGCCGGAGATCGCGAGGGACGAGGCGGAAGTGCTGAGTCCTGAGTCCTGAGTCCTGAGGGAGCGTCCTCTCCAGTCGTCACTCCGGGGGGACGGGAGAGGACGGCGGGAGGGGCGGAAGAACGGAAAGCCCCGTATCCGCGCGGGTCCGGGTGGGAACGCGGGTTGCACCGGTGGGTAAGCAACCGTGACGGAACGACTTACGATCGATCTACCTGAGACGATGACGATGACGCATAGATTCGCCCAGACCACCGGCTTCGTGCTGGCTGCCCTCGCCCTGGCGGCGTGCGGCGGGCGCGAGGCGGCCGACCGGCCCG
>DATACF010000161.1:0-5651 GCA_036259235.1 Longimicrobium sp.
CCCTTGGGGATGATCGCCAGCGGCACCCCCGTCCCGGCCAGCCCCGTGATCACCTCCCCCACCGTCCCGTCGCCCCCCACCGCCACGACCGAGCGGTACCCCGCCCCCGCCGCCTCGCGGGCGAAGCGCTCGGCGTCGCCCGCCCCGCGCGTCTCCACCACGTCGAACCCCGCGCGCCGCACGGCGAACGCCCCCGCCAGGAGGCGGAGGACGCGGTCGGTGTCCTCCTGCCCCGCGGCGGGGTTCAGCACCACCAGGTTCCGCGAGCCGAACGGGTCCACCAGCGCCCCGGGGACCGTCTCGCGGTCGTCGGGGAGGCGCGGGGTCGCGGCCGGGGCTTCGGATTCCACCGCCGAATAGATCACGTGGAGCGCGTCGTCGGGTGAGGCCGGCGCGGGAAGCGCGCCGGAGCTTCGAGAATAACGCTCCGGCCGCGCAATTCCAAGCCGCCCCCCGTGGGCGCGGCGCCCTCAGGCGATCCAGTCGTCACGCTTCGGCTCCCGCGACTCCCACTCCCGCCGCGCCTCCTCGTACCCCGCGCGCCCCATGATCCCGTAGGTGAGCTCCTTCCCCAGCTCCACCCCCGGCTGGTCGAGCGGATCGACGCCGTAGAAGTGTCCCGCGTAGACGGTGGCGATCTGGAAGAGCATCAGGAGCCCCCCCAGCGAGCGCGCGTCCACCCGCGGCACCTCGACGGTCATGTTCATCCGCCCCCGCCGCGCCAGCGCCGCCTCGGTCGCCAGCCGCTCGGTGCGCAGGAGCCCGCCCAGCGTCTGCCCCCCCAGGTACCCCAGCTCCCCCAGCTCCGAGTGGAGCCGCGGGACCTCGACGTCGGGCGCCCCCTCGCGCTCGGCGAGGAAGGTGACCGTCTTGTCGAACGGCCCCTCGATGTAGAGCTGCACCTGCGAGTGCTGGTCGGTGGCCCCCAGCGACTTCACCGGCGTGGGCCCCGCGAAGACCTCCTCGCCGCCGCGCGTCCGCTGCTTCCCCAGGCTCTCGGCCCAGAGCTGCCGGAACCAGTCGGCCACGTCGCGGAGGCGGTCGGAGTAGGGCATCATCACGTGGATCGGCGCGCCCTTCTCCGTGTCGGCCAGGTACTGGAGCGCCGCGAAGAGCCCCGCCGGGTTGCTCCGGAGGTCGTCGGTGTCGCACCGCCGCGCCATCTCGGCCGCCCCTTCGAGGAGCGCCCGGACATCGATCCCCACCATCGCAGCCGGGAGGAGGCCGACGGCCGAGAGGACGGAGAAGCGCCCGCCCACGTTCCCGGGGATGGGGAGCGCCGCGATCTCCTCGTCGTCGGCGATCTTCCGCAGCACCCCCTTCTCGGGGTCGGTGGTGAAGAGGAGGTGGCGGCGGTACCCCTCGCCCAGCTCCGCCTCCAGCCGGCCGCGGACCACCAGGTACTGGCTCATGGTCTCGGCGGTGCCGCCCGACTTGGAGATGACGTTGAAGAGGGTGCGGCGGAGGTCGATCCGCTCCAGGAACGCCCCGAAGGTGGCCGGGTCGACGTTGTCGAGGACGTAGAGGCGGGGGAAGTACTCGCGCCCCTCGTCGTCGAGCTCGTTCCAGAAGGGGTGGAGGAGGGCGGTGCGGAGCGCCACCGTCCCCAGCGCCGACCCGCCGATCCCCAGGACGACGACGTTGGAGAACGCCTGCCCGCCCCCCTCGGCGAACTGCTCGATCCGCTCCAGCGTCTCCCCCGCCTCGGCGAGCGCGTAGAACCCCAGCTCCCCGCCCTCGCGCCGCCGCGCTGTGTCGGCGTGCGCCTCGCGGAAGCGTCCGGCCATCGCCTCCAGCCGCGCCGGGTCGATGCCGCGCCCGCCGCCCAGCCGGGGCGAGAGCATGTTGTTGTAGTCGAGGACGATGGAATCGCTGCCGGCCATGGTCTTCCCCTCTTCCCGTTCTTCCCGGTCTTCGTTCATCACGGAGGTCTTCCCGATCGTGTAGACCAGGCTTCCGCGCTCGCTCCGCCGCAGTCGGCCCTCACCCCCCCGGCTCGCTTAAGGCTCGCCGGTTCCCCCTCTCCCAACCCCTGGGAGCGGGGGGGCTGGGCGGGCTCACGGGCGCGAGGCCGAAGGATAGAGCGGGGCTGGTCTTTACTTCCGTACTTCCGCACTCACGCACTTTTCAGACTTCGACCACCAGCCCGTCGTACGCGGCGAAGACGCCGTCGGGGAGGCGGGCCTCCAGGTCGTCGTGCTTCGTGCGGTGGCTCAGGTGGGTGAGGTAGGTGCGCTCGGCGCCGACGCGGCGGGCGGCGTCGCACGCCTCCTCCACGCTGAAGTGCGTGGGGTGCGGGCGGCCGAACCAGAGGGCGTTGAGGACCAGGACGCGCACCCCGTTCAGCGCCTCCTCGGTGGCCGGGGGGAGGAGCTTGGCGTCGGTGACGTAGCCCAGGCCGCCCACGCGGAAGCCGTGCACCTTCACGTGCCCGTGCGGCACCGGGAGGGGGAGCATGGGAAACCCCGCCACCGTCACCGGCTCGTACGAGCGGAAGTAGTGGAGCTCGGCCTCGGGCTTCGACGTCCCCTCCAGCGGGCGGATGGACGGGTCGAAGACGTAGGCGAAGCGCGAGGCCAGCACCGCCGCGTCGCCCTCCGAGGCGTACACCGGCATCGCCTCGGCCCGCCGCTCCGAAAACACCCGCAGGTCGTCGACGCCGTGGACGTGGTCGGCGTGGCAGTGCGTGTACCACACCGCGTCCACCGTCCGCACCCCGGCGGCCACCAGCTGGAGCCGGAGCTCCGGCGGCGTGTCCACCAGGAGCGTCCGCCCCCCCTCCTCCACCAGCGCCGCGTGCCGCGTCCGCCGGTCGCGCGGGTCCGCCGACGTGCACGTCGCGCAGTCGCACCCGATGACGGGGACGCCGAACGAGGTGCCGGTGCCCAGGAAGGTGAGCTTCATCGCGCGGGCACCCCCAGGGGACAGGGAACAGGGGACAGGGGACAGCCTGCGAACCGCGCGGCCCCGGCAGGCTGTCCCCTGTACCCTGTCCCCTGTCCCCTCGCCGTCAAACCACCTCCACCTGCAGGAGGTTCGTCGTCCCCGGCATGTGCATCGGCGAGCCGGCGGTGACCACCACGCGCTCGCCGGGGCGGGCGAGGCCGCGCTTGACGGCCTCCTCGCGCCCGCAGGCCAGCATCTCGTCGAAGGTGGCCTCGGGTGAGCAGAGGACGGGGATCACGCCCCAGACCAGCGCCAGCTGGTTGTAGGTCCGCACCCGGTCGGTGAGCGCCAGGATGGGGACCGGGGGGCGGAAGGACGAGACCACCCGCGCCGTCGAGCCGCTGCTGGTGAAGGTGAGGATCAGCGGCGCCCGGAGCCGCCGCACCGCCTCCACCGTGGCCCCGGCGATGGCCCGCGCCGTGGGGACGTGGCCGCCGGAGCCGAACTCGACGGGGACGTCGTAGTGGGGGCCCGCCTCCAGGATGTGCGAGTCCTCGATCTCCTGGGCGATCCGCACCATGCTCTGCACCGCCTGCACGGGGAACTTCCCCGTCGCCGTCTCGGCCGAGAGCATCACCGCGTCGGTCCCGTCGATGATGGCGTTGGCGACGTCGGAGGCCTCGGCCCGGGTGGGGCGCGGGTTCTCGATCATCGACTCCAGCATCTGCGTGGCGGTGATCACCGGGCGACTGGCCGCGTTGGCCATCTGGATCATCCTCTTCTGCGCCAGCGGCACCCGCTCGAAGGGGAGCTCCACCCCCAGGTCGCCGCGGGCCACCATGGCGGCGGCCGAGACGTCGAGGATCGGGCCCAGGTTCTCCAGCGCCAGCCCCTTCTCCACCTTCACAATCACCAGCGGCCCCTCCTCGCTGGGGACGCGGCGCACCAGGTCGAGGACGTCCTCGGCCGAGCGGACGAAGGAGAGGGCCAGGTAGTCGAGCCCCTGGTCGAGCGCGAACTCCAGGTCGCGGAGGTCCTTCTGCGTGAGCGACGGGATGCTGATCCGGGTCCCCGGGAGGTTGATCCCCTTGTTGGAGGTCAGCTCGCCGCCGTGGATGACGCGCATGGAGACCCGCGGCGGGGTGGTGTCCTCGACGATCAGCTCCATGAGCCCGTCGGCCAGGAGGACCACGTCGCCCACCTCCACGTCGTCGGCCAGCTCGGGGAAGGTGGTGGGGAGCTCGCCCGGGGCGTGCTCGCCCTCGGGGGCGAAGGTCACGCGGTCGCCGGGGGCCAGGTGCACGGGCTCGGGGAGGACGCCCACGCGGATCTTGGGGCCCTGGAGGTCGCCCAGGATGGCGATGGGGCGCCGCGCGCGCGCGGAAGCCTCGCGGACGTTGCGGATGGTCTCGGCGTGGCGCTCGAGGTCGCCGTGCGAGAAGTTGATCCGGGCCACGTCCATCCCGGCCGCGATGAGCGAGTCGATCCGCTCGGGCGACCACGAGGCGGGCCCCAGGGTGCAGACGATCTTGGTGCGTCGAAGCATTCGAAGTTCGGTCCGGGGGCGGCGTTCGTCCGCGGGGCGGCAAGGAACGGACCGCCCGTTCGGCAGGCGCACGGGCGCGACAAAGTGCCCCTCGCCGCGCGGGGGCGGCAAGGGGCGGCCGGGAAGCTTTACCTGTGCGTCGCGAAACTAGCTCGCGCGCGCGCCGGGATCAGGCGGCGGGCTCGCGGGCGGGCGGCTCGTCGCCCTCGCTTTTCCTGTGAGACACGAGGCGAGCACCCAGCGTCTTTTGGTACTCCATGATGTACTCGAAGAGACGATCGGGATCGTGATCGAACTGGGCCGCCAGCTTCTCCCGGATCTCCCAGATCTCTTCGAGCGCCGGGTCCGAGCAGTCCTCGTCCTTCATCTCCACCTCCCGAGTATCTGCAGCGGCGTCTGGATGAGCGGCACGCTCAAGCCGAGACTCTGGTTGACCTTCCGGATACGCTCTGCTTTGCGCGGGTTGGCTAGGTGCGCGCGGTCCCACGTCACAAGGTAATCACATCGATAAAATGAGGCGAGCGCCAGATGGAGCGCGTCTTCGCCTCGTTTCGGCATCAGCTTCTGCCCGACGTAGAACTTTGCGACACTGACCACCTCGGGGCTGACAACCAGAACCGGAAGCTCCCGCACAAGATCGAGCCAGGCACTCGTCGGTCCGCCGGGCCCGCCTGCAGTTCCAGAATCACCGGAGAGCCCGTGAGCAGATCACAGCAATTCGTCGCGACCTCCCACCGGCGCGTCCACTCCCCACGCGCCACCATCTCCGGCGTGGTTCGCTGCTCATGGTAGATGCTGGGGATCGTCGTTTCCACATAGGCTCCCGGCTTGTCCATATGTGGAACGTACAGTCCCTCGCCGATACTGGACAGAGC
The DNA here is from genome assembly GCA_036259235.1 of Longimicrobium sp. GTDB lineage: Bacteria > Gemmatimonadota > Gemmatimonadetes > Longimicrobiales > Longimicrobiaceae > Longimicrobium. Next base: position 5,308 of record DATACF010000161.1, read on the forward strand.
GCACCAGAACACGGCCACCGGTGGACCACCAGTACCACTCCTGGCGGATCGAGCCCGCCGCGACGGCCATCATCCGCCGCTCACGTCCGGTCGAGCGTACTTCCGGCAAGGAGCTCCACCCACATCCCGTGCGCGTGGCGAGGCGGGACGCGGATGAATTCGCCGCGCGCATCGCGGCCGCGCTCCAGCGCCGAGTCGGGGAGCGCCAGGGCCCGGCGCGCGGCGGCGAGGTCGGCGACCTCCACGGTGACGCCGGCGATGGCGCGGTTCGGGCGCGCGTCCGGCTGGCCGATCAGGTAGACGCTCCCGCGCTCCAGCCGCATCTCGGCGGCCACGCGCCCGGC
>DATACF010000162.1:0-4002 GCA_036259235.1 Longimicrobium sp.
GCCCGGGCCAGCGGCGGGAGGGCGTGCATCAGCTGCGCGGTGTCGGCGGCGCGGGCGGCCTCGGCGTCGATGCGGCCGATCAGGTGGCGCGCGGCGTCCGGGAGCTCGGCCAATAGGACGCGGTCGAGCATCGCCGCCAGCGGGGGGAGGTCGGCGACGCGGTCGGCCTCGCCGACGACGCGGGCGGCGGCGGCCTCGGGGACGGTGTTTCCCCAGACGCTGGCCTCGATGAGCGTGATGGAGAGCTCGGGGTCCCAGCGCAGCCGCCAGTGCTCGTGGAAGGTGCCGCGCTTCCCCCGCACGTCCTCGTCGGCGCCCCAGGGGATGCCGAGGACGGTGAGGCGGTGGAGGAGGCGGCTCCGGTCGAGGTCCAGCGGCTTGCGGAGGTCCAGCTCCAGCACCCGCTCGCCCGCCTCGGGGGCCAGGCGGAGGCGCTTCTGCTCGCGCGCCAGGTCCTGCTGGAGGGGGACGGCGGGGGCCTCGGCGGGGACGGCGCCCAGCCGCTCGCCGACGACCAGGCGCTCGTGGATCAGCGCCATCTGCGGCGGGAGGCCGCCCGTGGCCGGGGCGCCGCTCCAGAAGACGGCGCGCGTCGCTTCGTCGAGCTCGGCCAGCCCCGGGAGGGGGAGGGCGCGCAGCGCGGCGAGCGAGTCGGCCAGCCGCGCGGCGTCCACCACCTGCGCGGGCGAGGCGTCGAGGTCCTCGTCGCGCAGCAGCCGCGCGGCCTTCGTCAGCCACCCGATGGAGACGGCGCCGGGGTCGCCGCCCTCGGCCTCCCAGAGGTGGTGGTACCACCCGGGCGAGGCGACGCCCGCGCCATAGCCGCTGCTCTGCGCCAGCCGCCCGTACGTCCACGGCACCCAGGTGGCGGCCACCTTCGCCTTCGGGAGCCCCTTGAGGACCGCCGCGTCGTCCTTCGCGGGGCCGCGCGCGTGGAGCGCGGGCGCGTGCCAGGCGCCGCAGACGACGGCGACCTTCCCCCGCCCCTCGCGCTCGGCGGCGCGGATCTGCTGGCGCATGAAGGCTTCGCGGCGCCGCTCCCACTCCGTCTCGGGGAGCGCCAGGTCGCCGCGCACGGCCGTCATCGCCTCCAGCACCGCGTCGAAGATCTCGTCGTCGTTCCCCCGCCGCTGCTCGATCATCTCCTCCCACCACCGCTCCCCGTCGCCCCGCCCCGACGCCCGCGCCAGCCAGTCCAGCGGGTCGTTCCGCACCTCCGCCTCGGGCGATGCGTCCTCGGCGTGCGCATCGGACGGCGGCGAATCGGCTGACGGCGAATCGGCAGCAGGCGTATCGGGTGAAGATTCGGAGGATTGCGGATCGGAGGACGGCGGATCAGCCGGACTCTCGTCGGATGGCGGAGATTCGGGCGACCCGGCTTCCGATTCGCCCGATCCCGATTCACCCGATCCCGGTTCGTCCTCCGCCATCCGGTACATCTGCGGGAGGTCGACGAAGCGCACGGGGACGCCGCGCTCCAGGGCGTGGGCGATGGCCTGCCACTCGGGGGAGAAGACGGCGAAGGGCCACCACGCGGCACGGCGCGGGGCGGCGGGGTCGTAGACGAGGACGGCCACCGGCGGGCGCATCTCGGGGTGCGCCGCCAGGGGGAGGAGCGCATCGGCCTCGGGCGGGCCCTCGACGAGGACCACGTCCGGCGCCCACGCGTCCAGCGCCCGGCGGAGCGAGCGCGCCGACCCCGGCCCGTGGTGGCGGATGCCGAAGACGCGGACGGTCATCGAACGGACGCGACGCTCACGCCGCGATCTCGCGGCAGGCGCGGTAGAGGTCCTTCCACCCGTCGCGCTCGCGGACGACCGTCTCCAGGTACTCCAGCCAGACGGTGCGGTCCTGCACCGGGTCCTTCACCACCGCGCCCTGGAGCCCGCCCGCCAGGTCGTCGGCGCGGAGGCGGCCGTCGCCGAAGTGGGCGGCGAGCGCCAGGCCGTGGCTCACCACCGAGATCGCCTCGGCGGTGCTGAGGGTGCCGCTGGGCGACTTGACCTTGGTCTTCCCGTCCTCGGTGACCCCCGCGCGGAGCTCGCGGAAGAGGACCACCACCCGCCGCACCTCCTCCAGCGCCGGCGGCTCGGCGGGGAGCTCCAGCGCACGCCCCAGCTGGTCGACGCGGCGGCGGACGATCTCCACCTCCTCCTCCGCCGTGGCCGGGAGCGGGAGGACGACGGTGTTGAAGCGGCGGCGGAGCGCGCTGGAGAGCTCGTTGACGCCGCGGTCGCGGTCGTTGGCGGTGGCGATGACGTTGAACCCCTTCACCGCCTGCACCTCCGAGCTCAGCTCGGGGATGGGGAGCGTCTTCTCGGAGAGCATGGTGATCAGCGTGTCCTGCACGTCGGCGGGGATGCGCGTCAGCTCCTCGACGCGGGCGATCTTCCCCTCGCCCATGGCGCGCATCATGGGGCTGGGGACCAGCGCCGCGTGCGAGGGGCCTTCGGCGATCAGCCGCGCGTAGTTCCACCCGTAGCGCATCGCCTCCTCCCCCGTCCCCGCCGTCCCCTGCACCAGGAGCGTCGAGTCGCCCGAGACGGCGGCCGCCAGGTGCTCGGAGACCCACGTCTTCGCCGTCCCCGGCACGCCGAGGAGCAGCAGCGCGCGGTCGGTCGCCAGCGTGGCGACGGCGATCTCGACCACCCGGCGGCTCCCGATGTACTTCGGGGTGATCTCGAAGCCGCCGTCGAGCCGGCCGCCCAACAGGTAGGTCGACACGGCCCAGGGCGAGAGCTTCCACCTCGGCGGGCGCGCCCGGTCGTCGGCGCGGGCGAGGGCATCGAGCTCCTCGGCGAACTGCTGCTCGGCGTGGGCGCGGAGGACGGTGGACTCGGGTGCGCTCATGACGCGAAGGCCTCGTGCAGGGCGTGGCGGGCGTGGAGGAGGTCGACCCAGGCGCCGCGCGGCGCGGGCTCCCAGGCGGTGACGACGTCGAGGGCGGCGGCGGGGTCGAGCCGCGCCGCCAGGAGGCGGAGCCGGTCGCGCATGGCCCAGTCGTTCTCCAGCGCCTTCGGCGAGACGCGGGCGAGGACGGCCGCCGTGAGCTCCGCCCCCAGGGGATACGGCGAGCGGGCGACGAAGAGGACCGACTCCTCGTCGCCGTGCAGCGTGCGCTGGCGCTCCACCCGCGACCGCGCCAGCGCGCGGTAGACGTCGGGAGCGAGCGTCCTGAAGAGCGCCGCCTGGTACGTCCCCGCGGCGCCCAGGCGGACCAGCGCCTCGGCCCACGCCGGGTCGCGGTGGCGCGCGGCGGCGGCGGCCCACCCCGCCAGGAGCGCGTCGGCCCAGTCGCCCGCCCGCGCGGCGGCGATCCACGTCTCCGGCGGGGCCTCCGCCGTCCACACCGCGGGCGGGACGGCGGCGACGACCTGCTCCAGCCACCAGGCGCGCTGCCCGCCCTTCCTGCGCGGCTTCGGCTCCACGCCGTCGCGCTCCATCTCGGGGGTGCACGCCTTCGGCGGCTCGACGGCGAGCTTCGCCTTCGCGCCCGTCACCTTCGCCAGGAGCCCGCCGGAGGGGGCGGAGAGGCGCACCCAGCCGCGGGCGCGCTCCGTCGCCCGCGCCGCCCGCCGCGAGGTGGGGAGCCCCGCCAGCACCTCGGCGGCGGCGGCGCGCACCTCCTTCCGCCGGTCGTCGAGCGCGGCCTCCAGGAAGGGCTCGTCGGCGTCCGAGAGCCCGGCCGCCAGCTCCAGGAGGAGCGCCGCCCGGACGCGCGGATGGTCGGCCTCCCACGTCGAGCGGACGAGCTCCAGCCCGCGCGCCGGGTCCGCCCGCCGCACCCGGCGCAGGAGGGCGGCGCGCTCCTCCGCGCTCCCCTCCGCCCACGCCGCCGCCTCGTCCCCGGAAGTCCCGCTCGCCGCCCACCCCCACGCGGGCTCGAACGCCGCCAGCCACCGCCCCCGCGCGCCCAGGACGGCGAGGACGCCGTCGCGCACCTCCCCGTCCTTCGTCCCCCGCTCCAGGAGGGCCGGGAGAAGCTCCGGGGGGGCGGCGGCG
>DATACF010000163.1:0-2515 GCA_036259235.1 Longimicrobium sp.
GGCCGAAGTCGTGCGCGTCGCGGTGCGCCGCGGCGTCGGGCGCGGCCACGGGAGGACGGGGAAGGATCGGCGCGGGCGGGAAGCCGCGCGGCGGATGCGTGAAGGTGTGCACGGCTCACCCCACCTGGGTCCGGGAACGTCGCGCCGGCCGGGTGTCCCGGAGGCGCCGGTTGGGACGCCGGGGCCGGGCGCGTCGTCCGTCGAGGGCGGCCCCGGGGTGCATGGTACCGCCCCGCGACCACGCCGTCCAGCGGCTCGTCGAGGCGCGGGGCTCGCGCCCGGGCGCCCCGCGCTACGCTCTTTCTTCGTTCTTCTCCCCCCGGGGGCGCGGCGTCATCCGCTCTTCGGTCGCCTGGAGGTGGGCGCGGACGTCGGCCACGCCGCCGCGGCGGAAGCGCCGGAGGAGCTGCTTGTACTTGTCGTCGAACCACTGGGCGCCCTCGGAGCGCCAGATCCGCTTCGAGAGGAAGTAGCCGAAGAGGGTGATCTGCCGGTCCTGCCGCGCGCGGTCGTCCGCTTCCTCCGCCTCCATCGGCGCCAGCGCGTACGCCTGCTCGGCGGGGACGACGAGGAGCTGGGCGTACGCCTCGCCGGGGCGGAAGACGTGCACGGCGCCCGGCGGCGGCGCGCGGAAGACGGCGAAGAACTGCCGGGGCCAGAAGCGGCGGAGGTGCCCCGGGAGGGCCAGCGGCACCTCGCCCGAGCCGTCGGTGAAGTAGCGCGGGTGCGGCCCCAGCCGGAGCGCGTGCCCCGGCGGCGGGAGGAGGTCGAGCGCGGTCGCCATCCCGTAGTGCTCCGCGGCGAAGGCGCCGAAGGGGTGCGGGAGCCCCGCCTCCGCCATCTCCTCCGCCAGGCCGCCCTCGAAATGGATCACCCCGTCCTCCATCCGCACCCGGCACTCGCTGCGGTACGGATACACCAGCTCCAGCCCGTACGCGGCCCCCTCCACGAACGGCCGGCAGTGCCACGGCTGCGCGGGCGCGCCGTCGCCGTGCGCTCCCGACGGCCCGCCCCACCCGGGGACCTCCAGCCGGATCCTCCGCGGCGGCGGCGCGTCGTACACCGTGCGCCAGCGCAGCTCCAGCGGCGGCGCGGGGCGGAGGTCGGGGTCGTCGGCGTCGGCGGGGCGGGGATCGGTCATCGGGCGAGGATTTCTCCGGTGGGGAAATCAGGACGCGGAGAACTGCCCCGGCGACAGCGAGACGCCTGGAAACTCGCGCAGCACCTTGCCGTCCGATGTTACGAGCGGCACCCCGAGCTCCTGGGCGAGGGCGACGAGCTCGCAGTCGTAGGCGGAGCAGGCGGAGCTTGCCACAAGCCTCATCACGTCGGTCGTATCCGGCGCGTACTCGCGTCCTTCCACGAGACGCTCCGCCTCGCCGAACGCGTCCAGCGCCGCTTCGAGCGAGAGGATGCCCTTTCGGAGATAAAGCGCGAGGACGTTGCGGAACTCGCTGCGCCAGAGCGGAGGAGCAGCCCACTCGGGATCGCGCGCGAGCACCGCCTCCGCGGCCTCGGTGTGTTCACCGGGGAGGAGCAGATAGACGAGCAGATTGCTGTCGCTGACGATCACGGACGCCCCTCGTCGCGCGCGGCGCGGAGGGCTTCATCGGTGACGAACACGTTCGGCGTTTGCGCCCGGAGCCGGCGCACCCGCGCCAGCGTGTCCTCGACGTTGGGACGGCCGCCCCGCAGCGCCTGCTCCAGGCGGACGATCGCCTCGCGGTTGATGCTCCGGCGGTGCCGCTCCGCGCTCCGCTTCAGATCCTCGTACAGATCTTCGGGAACGTTCTTCAGTGTCAGCGTCACCATCGGCAGACTCCAGGATGCGAAATGGAACCAGAATGGAAGTTGCTGGACCTCGCGCTGTGCGTCAAGCCGATCATGCCTCCGTTCCCCCGACGCGGGGAGCGCGTTGCCGGCCGCGAGCGCGAGCACCCACCACTTCAGGCGGTACCCGGCTACCACCAGGAGCGCCGCGCCGCGACGGCCTCCGCGTCCGCCGCCGTGCAGGCCCGGACGCGGATGGCGGCGTCGGGTTTGGGCGTGAGATCGGGGAGGCTCATCGTCTCGTCTTCCGCAGCCGTACTCGACAGTACTCCGCCCTCACCGCGCCGGTGGCGCGGTGAGGAGGAGGCACGCGAACGATAGGGCCGCGCGCGCAACCGCCGCCTGCGCGAGCGAATCGAATGTCATTTCAGGACTGTAATTGCGCGATGATAAACGCGTGGCTACCTTGATCCCGCCGTGCATCGTCACTCTCTACTCTCAGAGGAGCTCCCATGGCGCGCATGAAGCTGCAGGTCGAGCAGTTGAACGTGAACTCCTTCGACACGACCCCGCCGGAGGAAGACACGCAGCGGCTGATCATCCACACCTACCCGACGTGGGACGGCTGGTGCTACTTCACGCCGGATTCCGGCCAGTCGACGGCGTGCTGAGCTCGCATGGCTGAACCACACGGGCGTCCCTAACCGGCCGCCCGTGGGACAGAAGCGCCCGGACACCCCAGCGG
>DATACF010000164.1:0-6376 GCA_036259235.1 Longimicrobium sp.
GAACGGCGGGGCCGCCAACGCCGTCACCGTCCCCGTCGTCGCCGCCACCGTCGTACTCGGCGTCTCCGGCGTCCTCCGCGCGGCGGGGACGGCGTTCGGCACCGCCGCCACCGAGGGGGGCATCCTCGCCGTCTCCACCGCCGTCGCCGCCCTCCTCCTCCTCCCCGTCCTCGCCGCCGTCCGCCGCGGCCGCGCCTCGTCTCCCCCGCCCTCGCCCGCCCCGGCGCGGGCGTGATCGGCTGCGCGACCCCGTCTCCAAGGTTTCGACAGGCCCTGATTCGCCTCTCACAGGGGGCACGGAGGACACAGGGGGGGCCCCGGTGCGCGACCGGGCCCCTCTCTGTGTCCCCTGTGCCCCTGTGAGAAGTCAAAGCCGCTTCGTCACCAGATCCGAACGCGCTCCTCTTCCGACCGCACCATCCGGTCGCCCGGCTTGCAGCCGAAGGCGGCGGCGAACTCGGGGAGGTTGGAGAGGGAGCCGATCAGGCGGTACGGCATGGGGGCGTGCTCGTCGGTCTTGATCCGCAGCCGGAGCGCCTCGGGGCGGATGCTCCACCGCCAGTTGCGCGCCCACGCCAGGAAGAAGCGCTGCTCGGGGGTGAAGCCGCCGATCGTCTCGCGCGGCTTCCCGCGGAGCGAGCGCTGGAAGGCGTGGTACGAGAGCGTCACCCCGCCCAGGTCGGCGATGTTCTCGCCGAGGGTGAAGCGGCCGTTGACGTGGACGGTGTCGAGGACCGTGTAGGCGTCGTACTGGGCCACCAGCCGGTCGGCGCGCTCACGGAAGCGGCGGTCGTCCTCGGGCGTCCACCAGTCGCGGAGCGCCCCCGTGGCGTCGTACTGGCGCCCGGAGTCGTCGAAGCCGTGGACGATCTCGTGGCCGATCGTCGACCCCAGCGCGCCGTAGTTGACCGCGTCGTCGGCCAGCGGGTCGAAGAAGGGCGGCTGGAACTTCCCCGCGGGATAGACGAGCTTGTTCTCTTCGAACGAGTACGCGCCGCTGTACGAGTGCGCCATCTGGTACCACCCCGCGCGGTCGGCGGGGCGCCCCAGCCGCGCCCACTCCTCGCGGAGGAGGAAACGGGTGGCGCGCACGACGTTCTCCAGCACCTCGCCGGGGCGCACCTCCAGCGGGCCGTAGTCGCGCCACCGGTCGGGGCCGCCCACGTAGCCGGCCATCGAGTCGAGCTTGGCGATGGCCTCCCGCCGCGTCTCCTCCCCCATCCACTCCAGCCCCGCCAGCCGCTCGCGGAGCACCGCCTTGAGGTTGGCGATGATCTCCAGGCCACGGCGGCGCGACTCGGGGGTGAAGACGCGCTCCATGTACATCCGCCCCAGCGCCTGCCCCATCGCGCTCTCCACCGTCCCCATGCACCGCTCCCACCGCGGGAGCGGCGCGCGGGCGCCGGTGAGCGCGGCGCCCATCCGGAAGCGCGCGCCCTCGAAGGCGGGCGAGAGGTACGGCGCCGCGTCGCTCACGACCCGCCACCGCAGGTACGCCCGCCACTCCTCCAGCGGCCGCTCGGCGACGAGCCGGTCGACCGCCTCCAGCACCCCCGGCTGGCCCACGATCACCGGCTCGGAGGCGGGGACGCCGAAGGCGGCCATGTAGCGCGGCCAGTCCCAGTGCGGCATCCGCCGGCCGAGCTCGGCGGCGGTCATCCGGTTGTACGTCGCCTGCGGGTCGCGCGTCTCCTCGGGGGTCATCGACGCCCGCGCCAGCTCCGTCTCCAGCGCGAGGACGGCGCGGGCCTGGGCGGCGGCGGACGCCGCGTCCTCGCCTGCGAGCACGAGCATCGCCGCCACGTCGCCGGCGAAGCGCGCCCGGAGCGCGCGGGTGGCCGAGTCGTCGTCGAGGTAGTGGTCGCGGCTGGGGAGGGAGAGGCCGCCCTGCCAGAGGCTGGCGGTGGTCCGGCGCGCCGCGCGCGGGTCGGTCCCGGCGTAGAAGTACCAGAGGACGCCCACGTCGTCGCCCTGGAGGCGCGCGATCTCGTCCTGGAGCCCCGCGCGGTCGCGGACGGCGGCGATCCGCGCCAGGTACGGCCGGAGCGGCGCCGCGCCTCGTGCCGTGCGTCCCGCGGAGTCCATGCAGGCGGCGTAGAGCGTCCCCACCTTCCGCGCGGTCGGCTCGCCCGTCCCCGCAGCCGCGTGCGCCGCGGCTTCGTCGAGGAGGGTGCGAAGGACGCCGCGGGTGCGCTCGCGGGCCTCGTCGTAGCCGCTCCAGACCGAGCGAGCGGCGGGGACGGGGTTGCGATCGATCCACCCGCCGTTGGCGAAGCGGTAGAAGTTTTCGCAGGCGCGGCAGGTGGTGTCGAGGTCGGCCGGGTCGAGGCCGCCGGCGGCGGGGGCCTGCGCGGCGAGGGCGGGCGCCGGCGCGAGGAGGAGCCCGGCGGCGAGCGCGGCGCGGCGGAGAGTGGGGATCGGCATCGGATCGGGAGCGGGGAAGGAGGACGGCTCGTCGGGCGGGACAACTTTTGAAGCCGTCCACGTCTCCTACCATAGCCCCGGGCGGATCATACGTCCAATATCACAAACAGACGAAGCCGATACGATGCGCATATGGACGAGTCCGTCGACCTGAGGCACCTCCGCTACTTCGCGGCCGTCGCCGAGGAGCTGCACTTCGGGCGGGCGGCGCGGCGGCTGGGGATCGCGCAGCCGCCGCTCTCGCAGCAGATCCAGCGGCTGGAGGAGACGCTGGGGTGCGCGCTCTTCACCCGCCGCCCGCGGGTGGCGCTCACCCCCGCGGGCGAGGCGCTCCTGGGGGTGGCGCGGCGGGCGCTGGCGCAGGTGGCGCAGGGGCTCGACGCCACGCGCCGCGCCGGCCGCGGCGAGGCCGGGACGCTCACCGTGGGCTTCGCGGCGTCGACGATGCTGGGTGTCCTCCCCGCCGTCCTCCGCGCCTACCGCGAGCGCTTCCCCGCGGTGGAGCTCCGGCTCCGCGAGCTCTCGACGAGCGCGCAGACCGAGGCGCTCCGCGACGGGACGATCGACGTGGGCTTCCTCCGCGAGCCGGGGCCCGACGAGGCGCTGGTGTGCGAGCCGGTCCTCCGCGAGCCGCTGGTGGCGGTCCTCCCGCCGGGGCACCCGCTGGGAGGGCGGCGGAGCCTCCCGCTCGCCACCCTCGCCGAGGAGCCGTTCGTGCACTTCCCCCGCGAGGTGGCGCCGACGCTGCACGACCAGGTGATGGCGCTCTGCCGGGCGGCGGGGTTCGCGCCGCGGGTGGTGCAGGTGGCGCAGGAGTGGCTGACGATCGTGGGCCTCGTGGAGTCGGGGCTCGGCGTCTCCCTCGCCCCCGCCTCCTTCCGCCGCCTCCGCTGGGGCGGCGTGCGCTACGTCCCCCTCTCGCCCCCCGGCTCGCGGACCATCGTGGCGCTCTGCCGCGCGCGGGAGACGATTTCGCCGACGGTGGACGCGTTCTTCGCGGTGGCGCGCGAGGCGGCGCGGGAGTTCGCGAAGGAGATGGGATAGCGACGATTCCTCCTTCGTGGGAGGAGGAATCCGGCTGAAGCCGGGGCTGGAACGGCACGAAGCCCGCCTGCGCGGACGGCTCGCGGCCGTCTTCCGCGTGGACGGAGAGCCGGTCTCGCCGCGCCGCTCGGTTCGTCGTATCTTTCGATCCTACACCCGATTGCACACTCAACGCATGCTGGCAGGATGCTCGTCTCTCTTCTCGCCCGCCGGGCCGCCCCGGCGCTCGCGGCCGCCGCGCTCGCCTCGTGCGCCGCGCCGCCTCCGCCGTCCGTGTCCGGTCCCGCCCCCGCCGTCGCGGACCTCGTGGACGTGATGCGGCCCGGGATCTCGCAGGAGCTGGCGGGGCACCGCGCGGCCACGCTGTCGAACGTCCGCTACGAGCTCGCGCTCGACGTCGCCGCGCGCGACACGGCGCCGGGGCGCGTCGTCATCGCCTTCGACCGCGCGGCGGGCGCGGGCGACCTCGTCGTGGACTTCCGCGGGCCGTGGCTGGGCGACGTGGTGGCGAACGGCGAGACGGTCGTGGACCACGTTTGGGAGAACGGGCACGTCCGCATCCCCGCGCGCCACCTGCGCGAGGGCGCCAACACGGTGGAGATGGCCTTCAAGGCGCGGATCGCGCCCGCGGGGGCGTCCATCATCCGCTACGACGAGCGCGAGTCGGGAGAGACGTACCTCTACACCCTCCTCGTTCCGAGCGACGCCAACCAGCTCTTCCCGAGCTTCGACCAGCCCGACCTCAAGGCACGCGTCCGGATGAGCCTCACCGCGCCCACCGAGTGGAAGGTGCTGGCGAACGGGCCGCTCCAGGCGCAGCCGAGCGCGTCCTCGAACGGCAACGAGGGGACGAGGACCTGGCGCTTCGGCGAGACGGAGCCGATCTCGACCTACCTGATCGCCTTCGCGGCGGGGCCGTGGACGACGTGGGAGGCGGCGCACGAGGGGCTCCCGATCACCCTCTACGCCCGCGCCTCGCGCCGCCCGGAGGTGGACGCCGACGCGCAGCTGCGCGCCAACGCCGAGTCGGTGCGGTGGCTGGAACGGTGGTTCGGCGTGCCCTTCCCGTTCGCAAAGTACGACATGCTCCTGGCCCCCGCCTTCCCCTTCGGCGGGATGGAGCACGTCGGCGCCGTGTTCTACAACGAGAGCAACTTCGTCTTCCGCGAGCCGCCCACCCTCACGCAGCGGCTGGGGCGCGACGCCACCATCTTCCACGAGGTCGCCCACCAGTGGTTCGGCGACCTGGTGACGATGCGCTGGTTCGACGACCTCTGGCTCAAGGAGGGCTTCGCCACCTACATGGCGGCGAAGATGCAGGACGAGCTCCGCCCCGGCACCGGCGCCTGGAAGACCTTCTACCTCCGCAACAAGCCGCTGGCCTACGGGGTCGACGCCACCTCGGGGACGACGCCCGTCTGGCAGTCGCTCGCCAACCTCGACCTGGCGAAGAGCAACTACGGCCCCATCGTCTACAACAAGGCGCCCTCGGTCCTCAAGCAGCTCGACTTCCTGGTGGGCGACTCGGCCTTCCGCGCGGGGGTCCACCTCTTCCTCACCCGCCACGCCTACGGCAACGCCACCTGGAGAGACCTCCTGAAGGCGGTCGAGGAGGCTTCGGGCGTGCCGATGGAGGCGTTCGGCCGCCACTACATCCTCCGCGCGGGGATGCCGCGGGTGGAGACGGTGCTGGAGACGGAGGGCGGCCGCATCCGCCGCCTGGCGCTGGCCCAGCGCCCCTCGCGCGACCTCCCCGGAGACCCGGGCGGCGCCTGGCCGGGGAAGGTGCGCGTCCGGCTGGCGTACCACGACCGCGAGGACGTCCTCCTCCCCGTCGCCTTCGCGGGCGACACCACCGTGGTCGAGGGCGCGGCGGGGCTCCCCGCCCCCGACTACGTCTGGGCCAACGACGGCGACTTCGGCTACGGCCTCTTCCTCCTCGACCCGGCGAGCGAGCGGTACGTCGAGCGCCACGTGGGCGAGGTGGACGACGACCTCCTCCGCGCCATGCTCTGGGGCGCCCTCTGGGACGCCGTCCGCGAGGGGCGCCTCCCCCCCGCCCGCTTCGCCGAGGCGGCCCTGCGCGCCCTCCCGGCCGAGCGCGACGAACAGGTGGCCGCCCAGCTCCTGGAGCGGACCGCCACGGCGCTCGCCCGCTACGCCTCGCGCGAGGACGCCGCGCGCCTCTTCCCCGCCTGGGAGCGGCTCCTGGTGGCGCGCGCAGGCGACGCGGCGCTGGGGTACGGGATGCGGAAGGCCAGCCTGGACGCGCTGGTGGAGACCGCGCGCACCCCCGGGGCCCGCGCGGTGCTCCGCGACTACCTGGCCGGGCGGCGGCGCTTCGACGGCGAGCCGGTGAAGCAGCCCACGCGCTGGAGCATCGTCCAGCGCCTCCTCTCGCTCGGCGAGCCCGACGCCCAGGCGCTCTACGCCGCCGAGACGGCGCGCGACTCGACCCCCGAGGCGGCGCGGCGGGCGTACATGGCGGGGGCGGCGGCGCCCGACGCGGCCGCCAAGGAGGCGTACTTCCGCCGCTACCTCGACGACCCCACGCTGAACGAGGAGTGGGTGACGGCGTCGCTGGGGGCGTTCAACGACCCCGCGCACGCGGCGCGCACGCTGCGGTATCTCCGCCCCTCGCTCGACCGGCTGGAGTGGGTCCGCGACAACCGGCGGATCTTCTTCCTCCCCCGCTGGATCAACGCCTTCGTCGGCGGCCACACCTCCCCCGAGGCGCTGGCCGAGGTCGACCGCTTCCTCGCCGAGTCGCCCGACCTCCCCCCCGACATCCGGCGCAAGGTCCTCCAGGCCCGCGACGAGCTGGAGCGGACGGTGGCGGTGCGGCGCGCGTCGGGCGCGGGAGCGGAGTGAGAAAGGCGAAGGGGACCGATCCGGCGCCGGATCGGTC
>DATACF010000165.1:0-7283 GCA_036259235.1 Longimicrobium sp.
CTCCCCGTCCACTCGAAGGAATCCCTACAGGATCTCGCGTTCTCGGCGGCCTCGGCCCCGGCGAACACGCACCGGGCCGCGCGCGTGACGCGAAGCCGCTCAGCTCCCGCCGGCCGCCGCGGGCTCGACGATCTCGGTGACGCGCGCTTCGACGTACTCGGCCGTCTCCGTCTCCACGTTCCAGCGGACGCGGAAGCGGTCGATCTTCACCTCGACCGGCGCGTTCTCCTCCACGTTCGCCAGCCGCGGCGCGAGGGCATCCGGCACCATGAGGCAGAGTCGCGCGGCCGGGTGGTCCTTCACGTGCGGGAGGACCGGGTCGGACTGCACATCCGCCACGCAGTGCGTGTCGCCCACTTTCTCGTACTCCCCGGTCACCTCGAGAGCCGACCGGCCCTCGGCCAGCTTGAAGACGATCGACGCGGTGTCTCCGCCCGCCTCCACGCCCTCCACCTCGAACGCGCCGATCTTCGTCCCCACCGTGATGGAGTTGTCGAACGCACCCTCGGCCGGCCCGCCGGGTCCCGGCCCCGGCTCCGGGTTCGGATTCGTCGCTTCCGGGGCCTCGTTCCCCGGATCGGGCCGGGTCTCCTCCGCGTTCCCGCCGCCGCCGCCCTGCTCCTCGCGCTCGGGGCGGGAGAAGGGGGTGCGGTCGAGGCGGAACGAGAGACCGAAGAAGACGTTGGGTCCGTAGCGGTCCTCGTGCAGCGCCGCCGCGTCGAGGTCCTCCTTCAGCACCTCGCCCGGCGTGAACTGCGGCGCCAGCCGCGGCTGCTCGTGGATGGCGAGCCCCGCGGTGAGCGTGATGTTTTCGTTGTAGGTTCCCGCGATCCCCGCGAAGAGCGCCGTCTGGGTGAGGTCGTACCCCAGCCCCCCCGTGAGCCCCCAGTTCCAGTCCCGGTAGCGCCCCGCCGACGGAAGCCAGGTGAAGAGGAGCGAGGGGATGAAGTCGTAGTTGGTGGTCAGGTCTCGCCGCTTCGACCCGCTCTCCTTCCGGATGATGAACTGCGACGGGTTGGTGTCGCTCTGCTCCGTGTAGTACTGCGGGTATACCCGCGGGAGGAAGGTGAAGCCGTACCCCAGCCGCCACTCGCCCCGCGGCTCGCTGGCGAAGACGAACCGCCACTCGGCGGGCCCGTCGTCGCCCGGCCGCGTGACTTCCACGACGAGCTGCTCGCCGGCGCGGACCTGGTAGACCCCCTCGACGTCGTAGGTGGTCCTCTCCATGATGATCCGGCCAAGGGTGGCCGAGCACTCTCCCCAGTCGTCGCCCGTCCGCGTCTCGCGGATGACCGTCTCGACCTGCGCCTCGGTGCTCGCTTCCTGGAGCGCCGCCTCGAGCTCGCCGGTCGCCTGCTCGCACGGGTCGTTGAACTTGAGGACCCCGCGCGTGGTGTCGAGCGAGAGGGGCGGGACCTCCTGCGGCTCGTTGCGGATCTCGACCACGTAGCGGTCGCGGACGCGTGGGACGAGGTTGATCAGCCGGAGGGTGAACGACGCGCCCGCCGCGACGGGGCGCCGGCCGACGAGCGGACCAGCCAGGTCCAGCGTGCGCTGGGCGGACGCGGGGAGGGGGCTCAGCGCGACGAGGAGCGCGGCGAGCGGAAGCATTCGCCTGTAACGCATGGGACTCCTGTGGAAGGGGATATTGTCGTGCTTCGAGGGTGCGGCTGGAAGGCGGGGGAAGATCGAGCGCGCCAGGCCCACCGTCAAGGACGGCCCGTGTGCCTGGCTTTCGTCCCGGGAGCCTGTACCTTCCCGTCCGTTCCGGTAGATTGATGGACGCGGGAAGTGGAATTCCCACGGTGGACCGCCGAACAGCGAGGAAGAGCGAATGTGCGGGCGATTCGGACAGAAGGCGACGAGCGCGGAGCTGGCGGCGGCGTTCGGGGCGGCGTGGCGGGGCGACGAGCCGCGGCTCCCGCGGTACAACGTGGCGCCCACGCAGCCCGCCCCCGTCCTCCTGAGCGACGGCGGCGCCGCGGTGCTCGACGTCTTCCGCTGGGGGCTGATCCCGTCGTGGGCCAAGGACCCGGCCATCGGCAACAAGATGATCAACGCCCGCGCCGAGACGGTCACCGAGAAGCCGGCGTACCGCACCGCCTTCGCGCGGCGGCGGTGCCTGGTGCCGGTGAGCGGGTTCTACGAGTGGCAGAAGACGAGCGGCGGGAAGGTCCCCCACTGGATCCACCCCGCCGACGGGGCCCCGCTCACCTTCGCGGGGCTCTGGGAGAGCTGGCGCCCCGAGAAGGGCGCCGGGCCGGTGCACACCTTCACCATCCTCACCACCACCCCCTGCCGCGACGTCGAGCCCATCCACGACCGGATGCCCGTCATCGTCTCGGCCGCCGACCGCGACGGGTGGCTCGACCCCGCGACGCCCCTCCCCGACCTCGTCGCGCTCCTCCGCCCCGCGCCGGACGGGATGCTGCGCGCGTACGCGGTCTCCACCGCCGTCAACCGCCCCACCTACGACGGCCCCGACCTGATCGAGGCGCTGGCCGACCAGGGCGCCTAAGCCCCGTCGCGCGCGTCCTGCTCCTCCTCCGACGCGGTCTCGGCGGCGCGCATGGGGTCGAGGACGTGGCTGATCTGCTGGGCGCGCTCGGCGCGGCGCTCGGCCTTCGCGTCGAGGACCGTCCACTCGCCGAGGGTCCAGTCGCCCTCGGGCTCGCCCGCCTCCCGCGCCTCGCGCCGGCCGCTCTCCGCCGCCGCCTCGGCCACCGCGCGCGTCCGGCACACCGCCGCCAGCGACGGGCACTTCTCCTCCGGCAGCCGCTGGAACACGCACCACACCGTCCCGGTCATCCTTTACCCCCGCAGAACGTGAAGAGAGAGCGCACGCTGAGCGCACGCCCTCCCCTCGCAAGCTCCCGGCCGCCCGACTTCGTGATCGCGAAGTCGGCCTCCCCTGTCATTCCGAGCGGAGCGTCCGCGCCCGAGTCCGGAGCGAGGCCGGTGATCGCGAAGCGGCGCCGCTCGGAATGACAGGCGGCGGGCGGAGCGTGGATCGATGTGGTTCGATCTCACGCCGCGCGGGCCTCTCCGGGGGGGACGACGCGGCGGAGGGTGGCGTGGCGGAGCGTCTCGCCTGGCGTGGAAGGGAGGGCGGCGACCTCGATCTCGACGAGGGGCTCCACCCACTGGATGGGCTCGCGGCGGCGGCGCGACATCCCGCCGAGCGGGGGCGTGGGGCGGTGCAGGGGGGCCAGCGCCAGGCGCAGCTCGCGGCGGACCTCCGCGGCGCCCCACCCGTACATCCGTCCCAGGTAGCGAAGCCCACCCTCCCCGTCGGCCGCGCACACCAGCAGCGTCTCCAGCCCCGGCGTGAACCCCGCCACCCGCACCCGCACGCGCCGGAAGCACTTCACCTTGACCCAGTCGCGCGAGCGCACCCCCGGCCGGTAGCCGCTCCCCACCCGCTTGGACACCACCCCCTCCAGCCCCGCGTCGAAGGCGTGGCGGAAGAGCTCGCCCCCCCGCCCGCGGAGGTGGTCGGCGTAGCGCACCGCGCCGCCCTCGCCATGGCCGCGGACGCGCGCCTCCAGCCGCGCCTTCCGCTCCAGCACGCACCGCCCGCGGAGGTCGCGCCCCTCCAGCCAGGGCGCGTCCCACACCTGGTAGACGAGCGCCAGCGCGCCGCGGCCGCCGCGGATGGCCCGGTGGAGCGCGTCGAAGCGGGGGACGCCGTCGTTCCCCAGCGCCACCAGCTCGCCGTCGAGCCAGCTCTCCCCCACCTCCAGCGCCGCCACCGCCTCCACGACGGCGGGGAGGCGCGACGTCCAGTCGTTCCCGTGGCGCGACACCAGGCGCACCCCGCCGGCGTCGACCCGCGCCAGCAGCCGGTACCCGTCGTACTTCACCTCGTGGATCCATCCCTCCCCCTCCGGGACCTCGCGCCCGGAGGTGAGGAGCTGCGGCTCCAGCGCCCGCGGCACCATCGCGTAAACCACCCTGTGAGACGTCCCCGGATTCCGAATACCTCCCGAAGGTAGGCTCCGCCTCTCCGGACGGGAAGGTGCGCCCCGGCCCTAAGTGCGTGCACGGCGTGCACTTGGGAGGCGCTGGCCCCGGCGCCGCGCGGCGTTCGCGACGGGAGGCCGCTTTCACGCGCCAGGTGGACCGGGTGGACTCGGCGCGCGCTCTCCGCCGGCCGGCCTCACGGAACGGACGGGGGCCGGAGGGGCGCAACCTCATGCAGGGGTTCTGCTCCTGTAGTGGTCCGGTCTTTGCTTGCGGGATGCGTCGACCATCAGGGGGGGACGTGGAGCGTGTCGACACTGCGTACTTTCAAGGACGGCGGAGGGAAGACCTGGCGGGTGTGGCACGTGGTGCCGCAGAGCCAGGTCCTCAAGACGACCTCGCCCGATCTGGCGGCGGGGTGGCTCTGCTTCGAGAACGACGGCGACAAGCGCCGGCTGGCGAACCCGCCCGCGGGGTGGCACGACCTCCCCGACACGGAGCTGGTCGTCCTCCTCGGGACGGCCACGGCGGTCAAGCGGGCCGAGCTCGCCTAGCCCCCATCGCCCTCCCGGGCCCCATCGACGGCGCGGAGCGTGACCCGTCACGCCCGCGCCTCTTCGCGCGTTGTCCTACCGCGCCACCCCGGCGCACCCGATCCTTCGACGACACGACTCCGCCCCCCACTCGCCCGAGAGCCCTTCCCATGCGCAATCGACTCTTCTCCCTCGCCGTCCTCCTGGCCGTCCCCGCGGCGACGGCGGCGTGCTGCTGCGGCCCCTTCGGCAACGACCCGTACGAGGCCGACCGGCGGGAGCTGCGCCGCGCGCGCGACGCGTGGGAGCGCGCCGGCATCGAGTCGTACCGCTACGAGCTGGCCCGCAGCTGCTTCTGCGGGGGAGAGGCGATGGGGCCGGTGACCATCGAGGTCCGCGACGGGGCCCCGGTGGCGGTGGTCTACACCGAGACCGGCCAGCCCGCCGAAGCGCGGTTCTTCGACCGGTTCGACACGGTCGAGGAGCTCTACGACTACGTGGAGAGGGCCATCCAGGACGAGGCGCACGACCTGGAGGCCGAGTACGACGACGAGCGCGGCTACCCGACCCGGATCAACAACGAGGGAAGCGCGAACATCGCCGACGACGAGGTGGTCTACACGATCTCCAACTTCGAGGTGATCGAAGACGCGTGAGCGGCCGCGCGGCGTGCTCCTTGCCCGCTCCCGGCGCTGAACCCGAGACCGGAGCCCAGCCCATGCCGCTCTCCCGCTACCTCGTGCGCCTCCTGCTGATCGGCGCCACCGTCGTCCTCCCCGGCTGCCTCGTCGTCACCTGCGGGCCGTAGGGCAGAGGTACAGGTGCCGAAGTGCCCAGTGCCCAGGAACCGCGAAGTTCCTGGGCACTGGGCACTTGTACCTGGGCACTCGTCCCTGGGCACTCGTCCCTATCGACTCGCCACCGCCACGTTGCTCCGCAGGTTCCAGTCGATCCGCTCGCCGCCGGAGAGGGCGAACGAGTTGGAGACGATGTCGTTCCCGGCCGCCGTCCGCGCCAGGAGCCGGTAGCTCCCCAGGATGGCCGGCGAGCGGAAGGTGAGCGTGGCCGCGTTTCCGGGCGGCACCGTGCCGATCAGGGTGCGCGTCCCCGTCTCGGCCACGATGAACACCGACAGCGACGTCGGCACCACCAGGTTGTTCTCCACCACCACCGTCGCCGTCTCGCCGCCGGTCCCCCGCCGCCCGCCGGCGCAGGCGGCCATCAGGAGCACCAGCAGCACCGCCGGCAGCATGCGTAAAGTCCGCATCTCCCCCTCCTCCTCCTCGACGTACCCGCCGTTCTTCGTGGACGGCGTCAGCAGGGCAGGGCGCATGCCACCGCCGGGCGCTCTACGGCTCGTCGTCCTCGCCCTCCCCGTCCTCCCCCTCGCCGCCCTCGCCCTCCGCGTCGCCGTCGCCTTCGCCCGCCTCGGGGAAGAGGAGGCCGCCCAGCGTCTCCAGGAGGTCGTCCCTCCCCTCGCCGTTGAGGGAGGAGAAGGGGATCACCTGCTCGAGGTCGACCCCCAGCGTCTCGACCGCCCTGGGGATCAGCTTCTCGCGCTCCGACTTCTTGAGCTTGTCGGCCTTGGTGAGGGCGAAGAGGACGGGGAGCCCCAGCTCGGCCAGGTAGTCGACCGAGCGCAGGTCGTCGGGCGAGGGGCCGGTGCGGATGTCGATCAGCTGCACCACCCCCACCAGGTCGGGCGACTTCGAGATGAAGCCGTGGATGAGGGGCTGCCACCTGTCGCGGAGCTCCTTGGGCACCCTGGCGTAGCCGTAGCCCGGGAGGTCGACGACGAAGAAGTCGCCCAGGTCCGTGCGGACGTGGTAGAAGTTGATCTCCTGCGTCTTCCCCGGCGCCGCCGAGACGCGGGCGATGGCCGTGCGCGTGCGTCCCAGGAGGCGGTTGATGAGCGACGACTTCCCCACGTTCGACCGCCCGGAGAAGGCCACCTGCTTCATCCCCCGCGCGCTCTCGGGCGGCGCCTGCCCGATCTGCCCGATGGCCCCGGCGAACTCGACCGACTTGATCCGCATGATGATGAACCGCAGTGCGTGAGTGCGTGAGTGCGTTGGCGTCCGTGCGTGAGTCGAACACCCCGCGCGGATGTTGGCCCCCGGCGTCCTCTCGCGCAAGTCGCGCTCCGTTTCGCGCCGGAGCGAAAGCGCACTCACGCACTCACGCACTTCCGCACTTTCCCCCGAAATTCACTTTTCCAAAAAAGTAAACAGAGTAAACGAATGAATGTCCCCGCGCTCGCGCTCTTGTTGGAACGACTCCGAGCGTGTAATCTACCCAGTGTAATCCAGACGAAATTGTACAAATCGAACGCCGGGGAGTCTCCCGGGCGGGGTGGGCGTAGATGGCCACGCCCCGCCGGCCATCGGTCGAGACCCTGCGGTACGCCGCCGAACGCGCGGTGGAGCGAAGCTCGCTCCGCCCCGTCGCGCGCGCCATCGGGCGGGCGGCATCCTGGCTCGACGGCTTCATCGCCGGCAAGCCTACCGAGCTGCGCGCCCAGACGATCCGCAAGCTCCACGAGTGGTTCGTCCGCGAGTCGGCCGGCCTCCAGCGCCTCGACCGCGAGACCGCCGGCGCCGCGGCCTCCGTCCTGGTGAGCGGCATCCTCGACCCCGACACCCGCCAGCGCGCCTACGACGAGATCCTCGACGTCCTCGCCCGCGCCTACGGCGGCGACGGGCCGGAGCCGGACTGGCTCACGGAGCTGCGGCGGGACGAAGAGAGTCCTGAGTCCTGAGTGCCAAGTCCTAAGTAAAAGCGCGGGGG
>DATACF010000166.1:0-5915 GCA_036259235.1 Longimicrobium sp.
GGCGCCCGGCGGGGCCTCGGCGGCCGGGGTCTGGGCGGGGGGCGCGTCGGCCGAGCCCTCGCCGGTCCGCGAGCAGGCGGCGAAGAGGGCGGACGCGACGAAGGGGACGGCGAGGACGAGTCTCGTCTGGCGCATGGGTCCGATGCTCGGGTACGTCGTGTCGGGTGGAAATGCAGGGTTTGTACAGCCGGAAGCGACGCTGCAAGAACGGTGCGGGTGCGCGCTCCGGCGCCTCGCGCACGGTCGTGTGCGCAGGGTTGTGCGCGGCGCCGGCGCTCTCCACGTTGTCCGCCCCCACGGTGGCAAAAAGATTTTCGGGAGGGCGTGTCGAAATCGCGGCCCCTCGTTCGACGCATGGATAGAAGGCCGCGCGGCGCGGCCTCGGAACCCGACCCCCGAGCACGGAGACACGACGATGCGCTTCATGGTCCTGGTCAAGGCGAGCCCCGAGAGCGAGGCCGGCCGCCTCCCCACCGCCGAGGAGCTGGCCGAGATGGGGAAGTACAACGAGGAGCTGGTGCGGGCCGGCATCCTCCTGGCGGGCGAGGGGCTGCACCCCTCCTCGAAGGGCGCCCGCGTCCGCTTCGACGGGAGCGGCCGGACGGTGGTCGACGGGCCCTTCTCGGAGACGAAGGAGCTGGTGGCGGGCTTCTGGATCCTCCAGGTGAAGAGCCGCGAGGAGGTGATCGAGTGGGTCAAGCGGATCCCCTTCCGCGAGGGCGAGGTGGAGATCCGCCAGGTCTTCGAGGCCGACGACTTCGCCCCCAGCGACCCCACCGGCGAGCTCCGCGCGGCCGAGGACCGGCTCCGGCGGGAGATCGAGGCGCGGGCCTGACCCCTCGCCCGCGACGGGCGCGTAAAAAGAGCCGGTGGAAGCGATGGCTTCCGCCGGCTCTTCTCGTTACTTTCCTCCCGGACGACACGCTCCGGACACCCGGCGCCGGTTTCCCGAACCCTCGTGCGAGGAGAGAAGGACGAGATGCGGTTCATGATCATGTTCAAGGCGGACGGCGACAACGAGGCGGCCGGGCCCGCCTGCTTCCTCCTCCCCGAGATGGGGCGCTTCATCGACCAGCTCCGCGACGACGGCGTCCTGCTCGCCACCGAGGGGCTGCAGCCCAGCTCCAGCAACGCCGCCCGCGTCCGCCGCTCGGGCGGGAAGGTGACGCACACCGACGGCCCCTTCGCCGAAGCCAAGGAGCTGGTGGCCGGCTTCGTCGTCGTCGACGTCCCCTCGAAGGACGCCGCCGTCGAGCTCACCGAGCGCTTCCTCGCCATCGCCGGCGACGCCAACGCCGAGGTCCGCGAAGTCATCGAGCGGCACTGACGGCGACCCGAGAAGAACCCAAACGGCAGGGTCTCACGCAGAGAAGCAGAGTCAGCAGAGAACTCCACGGGGTTCCTCTGCTGACTCTGCTTCTCTGCGTGAGACCCTGTTTTTTCGGTCTGGATGTCGAGCGCCGCCGCCCGTGTCGATTTCGGCCGGGCTCGTTCGACGTCCTTGTAGAGCCGGGGCTCGTCCTCGGTCCAGCCACCGAATCCACGACGAGGAGACGCGACGATGCGCTTCATGATCATCCGCAAGGCCGACCCCGAGACCGAGGCGGGCGCCTTCCCCAGCGAGGAGCTGATCGCCGCGATGATGAAGTACAACGAGGAGATGGTGAACGCGGGCGTCATGGTCGCCGGCGAGGGGCTGAAGCCCAGCGCCAAGGGCGCGCGCGTCAAGTTCTCGGGCGGGAAGCCGACGGTGATCGACGGGCCCTTCGCCGAGACCAAGGAGCTGGTCGCGGGCTTCTCCATCCTCGAGGTCGCCTCGAAGGAGGAGGCGATCGAGTGGGTCAAGCGCTGGCCCCAGATCGACGGCCACGGCGAGGTCGAGCTGGAGATCCGCCCCCTCTTCGAGGCCGAGGACTTCGGCGACGCCTTCACCCCCGAGCTCCGCGAGCAGGAGGGGCGCCTCCGCGAGCGAATCGCGGGAAGCCAGTAGCAAGTGCCAAGTGCCAAGTGCCAAGGACTTAGGACTTAGGACTTGGCACTCTTCCCACACTTCACCCTGAGCGCAAGGAGAATCCAGCCATGATCGCCTACATCCACTCCGCCACCATCGCCGTCTCCGACCAGGAGGCCGCGCTCGACTTCTACGTCAACAAGCTGGGCTGGGAGAAGCGGATCGACTACCCGATGGGCGACGGCTACCGCTTCGTCACCGTGGCCCCGCCGGGCGGGCAGGCCGAGCTGGCGCTCCAGCCCGCGGAGACGCTGCGCATCGCGCCCGGGGAGGGGATCGCGCGCGAGGGGTCGGGGATGGACGGCCACATCGGGATCAGCCTCGCCGTCGAGAACTTCGACGAGACGTACCGGACGCTGGTGGAGCGGGGCGTGCGCTTCACCGGCGAGCCCGAGGACATGCCGTGGGGCGACAAGGCCGCCTGGATGGTGGACCCCGACGGCAACACCTTCTTCTTCGTCGGGAAGTAGGCCATGGACGCCGCGCCCCGGCTTGCGCGCGCGGGCGCGGACGCTATAGTCCGTCTCCGTGACCACGACGACGACTCCGTCCACGAGCACGGACCGCACCCGCGAAGCCCATCGCGCCATCGACGCCGTCTGGCGGATCGAGTCGGCGAAGGTGATCGCCGCCCTCGCGCGCCGCGTGGGCGACCTCGGCCTCGCCGAGGACCTGGCGCAGGACGCCCTCGTCTCCGCGCTGGAGGCGTGGCCGCGCACCGGCGTCCCGGACAACCCGGGCGCCTGGCTGATGTCGGCCGCCAAGCGCCGCGCCGTCGACCACTTCCGGCGCGGCAGGATGCTCGAGCGCAAGCACGTGGAGCTGGGGCACGAGCTGGAGGCCCGGCAGGAGGACGCCGTGCCTGACCTCGACGCCGCGCTCGACGACCCCGTCGGCGACGACCTCCTCCGCCTGATCTTCACCTGCTGCCACCCGGTCCTCGGCACCGAGGCGCGGGTGGCGCTGACGCTGCGCATGCTGGGGGGGCTGACGACGGAGGAGATCGCCCGCGCCTTCCTCGTCCCCGTCCCCACCATCGCGCAGCGGATCGTCCGCGCCAAGAAGACGCTCGCCGACGCCCGCGTCCCCTTCGAGGTCCCCCGCGGCGACGACCTGGCCGGGCGGCTCTCGTCGGTCCTCGGCGTCGTCTACCTGATCTTCAACGAGGGGTACTCGGCCACCGCGGGCGACGACTGGGTCCGCCCCGCCCTCTGCGAGGACGCCCTCCGCCTGGGCCGCATCCTGGCCGAGCTGGCCCCCGCGGAGCCCGAGGTGCACGGGCTGGTGGCGCTGATGGAGATCCAGGCGTCGCGGCTGCGCGCGCGCGTGGGCCCGGGGGGCGAGCCCGTCCTTCTCCTGGACCAGGACCGCGGGCGGTGGGACCACCTCCTGATCGGTCGCGGGCTGGCGGCGCTGGCGCGGGCGGAGGCGCTGGGCGGGACCTTCGGGCCGTACGCGCTGCAGGCCGCCATCGCCGCCTGCCACGCGCGGGCGCGGACGGCGGAGGAGACCGAGTGGGGGCGGATCGCGGCGCTCTACGCGGCGCTGGCCCGGCTGTCGCCGTCGCCGGTGGTGGAGCTGAACCGGGCGGTGGCGGTGGGGATGGCCGTGAGCCCCGCGGCGGGGCTGGCGCTGGCCGACGCCCTCCTCGACGAGCCGTCGCTCAGGGGGTACCACCTCCTCCCGGCGGTGCGCGGCGACCTCCTCTCCAAGCTCGGCCGTCGGGAGGAGGCCCGCGCCGAATTCGAGCGCGCCGCCTCGCTCACCCAGAACGCCCGCGAGCGGAAGCTCCTCCTCGACCGGGCCGCCGCCTGCGGCGTCCCGGCGAACCGCCTCGCCTGAACGCTTCCCATCGAAGGAGCCCTCGCCATGTGCCGGAACATCAAGCCGCTGGCGAACTTCGAGCCCCCCGCCACCGACGACGAGGTGCGCGCGGCGGCGCTCCAGTTCGTCCGCAAGATCAGCGGGACGACGCACCCGTCGAAGGCCAACGAGGCGGCCTTCGAGCGCGCCGTCGAGGAGGTGACGGCCTCGGCCCGGCGCCTCGTCGACGCCCTGGAGATCCGCGCCACCCCCCGCGACCGCGAGGAGGAGGCGCGGAAGGCCCGCGAGCGGGCCGCGCGGCGCTTCGGGTAGGCGCTACGCCGGCGCGTCCGTGCCTTCGCCCTCCCGCGCCTCGCGCCGGGCGGCGCAGAGGGCGGCTGCGGCGACCTCCTCGGCCCGGTGGAGGAAGCGGGAGAGGACCTCCCATGCCTCTTCCGGGATCCCCTGCCGCTCGATCGCCGCGCGGACCTCCCCGGCCAGGGCGGCCAGCTCGCGGCGGAGCCCCGCCTCGTCCCACCCCTGCCGCGCCCGCTGCTCGCCGTGCCGGAAGGCGAGGAGCCGCTGCACCTCCGTCCCGTCCTGGAGGAGCGACACCTCGCCGGGCGCGTCCGCCAGCGCCACCAGGCACTGCGCCACGTCCGCCAGGAAGGTCGTCTGGTGGTCCTCCAGCTCCGCCTCGCTGAGCCCCGCGGCGGGAAGCCCCGGGTCGGCCCGGAGGCGGGCGGCGTACGCCTCGACGACCTCGCGGAGCTCCTCCTGGAGCGCGGCCCCCGCCCGGCGGAGGATGCCGGCCTCGACGGCGCGGGGGAGGGCCGGGTCGGCGGGGGCGGGCGCCGCGACGGCCTCCACCCCGGCGCCGGGGGCGCCGTGCGCCGGGAGCCAGAGGGTGAAGCAGGCGCCGCGGCCGAGCTCCGTCTCGAGGGTGAGGTCGCCCCCCATCAGCCGCGCGAGGCGGCGGCTGATGCTGAGCCCCAGCCCCGTCCCCCCGGCGGTGCGCGTGTGCGGCGCCTCGGCCTGCACGAAGGGCTCGAAGATCGACTCCGTGTCCTCGGGCGCGATCCCCGACCCCGTGTCGTCCACCCGGATGCACACCCACGGCCCCGGGCCCGGAGCGTCGTCGCCGCGCCCCGCCCCGCAGCGGACGGTGACGCGCCCCCCGCTCCCGGTGAACTTGACCGCGTTGGAGAGGAGGTTGAGGACGACCTGGCGGACGCGGTCGTCGTCGCCCAGGTACTCGGGCCCGGGCTCGGGGCACGCGTTCTCCAGCCGCACCTCCTTCGCGGCGGCCTGGGTGGCCACGAGGGAGAGGGCGGCCGCCACCGCCTCGGCGGCCCGCCCGGGCTCGCGCGCGACCCCCATCCGCCCCGCCTCGATCTTGGAGAGGTCGAGGACGTCGTTGATGAGCCCCAGGAGGTGGCGCGTGCTGGCGCGCACCCGCTCCAGGTAGCCGCGCTGCTCGGGGGTCACCGGCCCCGCGATCCCCATCTCCAGGAGGTCGGTGTACCCCAGGACGGCGTTGATGGGGGTGCGCAGCTCGTGGCTCATCACCGCCAGGAAGTCGCTCTTGGTGCGGTTGGCCCGCTCCGCCTCCTCGGTGCGGGCGGCGAGCTGCGCGTTCACCCGCCGCAGCCTCTCGTTGGACGCCTCCGCCTGCGCCAGGGCCCGGTCGCGCTCCTCCTCCGCCTGCATCCGCCGGAACGCCTGCCCCACGTCGCTGCCGATGGCCCGCGCCATGGCCAGCAGCGCCTCGTCGGACGGTTCGGGCGTGCTGCTGAAGAACTCGATCACCCCCAGCAGCTCCGGCCCGGACTGCACGGGAAAGGCGAAGGCGGCGTGCAGCCCCGCGCGCCGGGCGTGCGGGGCGCGGGGAAACCCGGGGTCTGCGGCGGCGTCTTCCATCCACAGCGGCTCGCCCCGCTGCCACGCGCGTCCGGGGAGCCCCTCGCCGGGGCCGAAGGCGCGGGCCCGGCTGGCCGTGTCGAACTCCGTCGTGTCCATCCCGTCCGCCTGCCAGCTGGCGGCCACGCGCAGGCGGCCCCCGTCCACCATCCACAGGTAGCCCAGCTGCCAGCCCAGCGCC
>DATACF010000167.1:0-3676 GCA_036259235.1 Longimicrobium sp.
GATCGGCCGCGACAGCGCCCGCCCCACCAGGAGGGAGAGGACCACCGAGAGCGCCGCCCCCGCCACGATGGCCAGGAGCCCGACGTCGGCCAGCTCCCGCTGCCGCCGGGCGATCTCGCCGGTGGCCAGCGGCGTCGGCGCCGCCAGGACGTCCTCGACGCCCAGCCGCCGGTACGCCACCAGGTACTCGTGGCCCCCCAGCCGCCGCTCCTCCTGCTCGGCCACCCGCTCGCCCAGCGCGAAGCCCAGGTAGATGTGCGGGGGGAGCCAGGCGTGGTAGAGCCCCAGGTCGATCACCTCCGGCGCCGCCGCCTCGGCCAGCACCCCGCGGTGGTAGAGGAGGAGGTCGGCCCCCACGTGCTGCGCCAGCTCGCCCAGCGTGGCCCCCTGCACCTCGGCCGCCGCCTGCCCCAGCGCGCGGTCGGCCAGCGCCCCGGCCGTCCGCACCACCTCGCGCGAGAGCGCCCGGTACGCGGCCGCCCCGAACCCCGCCATGGGGACGAGGAAGAAGAAGAAGAGCGCCAGCGTCAGCCGCCCGCGGAAGGTCCAGAACCACCCCCACTGCCCCGACGCCAGCCCCAGCGGCTCGCCGCAGAGCGTCCGCGCCAGCGCCCAGAGCACCGTCAGCACCCCCAGCGCCAGCACCGCCGCCAGGACCCCCCGCGCCCACAGGATCGGCGTGGGCGGGGTGGGGACGACGAGGTGCGCGTGGAGGGGCCCCGAGGGGAAGACGACCGCCGCCTCGCTCCGCCACCCCCGCTCGGCCCGCTCCCAGCGGAGCGAGTCGGCGGGCGGCGCCGGCCCCGCGGCGGTCACCAGCGAGAGCGCCGCCGCCCCCTCCTCGGCCGCGCGCTGCCCCGCCGGGTCGAGGAAGCGCGCCAGCGACGTCGAGCGCCCCAGGTGGCTCCGCGGGGGGACGGCCACCGTCACCGTCCGCCCGCCGGGGAGCGCCACCGCCAGGAGGTAGTGGAGGGCGTCGAGGTCGGTGAAGCGCTCCACCAGCGGCTCCTCCGAGGCGCGGGCGCGGGCCAGCACCTCGGAGACCCGCTCCGGGGGGATCGCCGTCTCCGAGAGGCGGAGCTCCGCGCTGGCCACGTCGAGGTCCCAGAGCGTCACCCGCGCCTCGTACCCCTCGCGCGCCAGCCCCGCGTCGACCCACGCCTGGTAGAGGAGCGGGACCCCCTCGCGCCCCTCCGCCGCGAAGAAGAGGACCTTCTCGGCGAACTGGCGGAGGAGGAAGTCGAGGAAGGGGTCGGCCTGCGTCCCCAGCCGCGAGAGCTCGCGCGACGCCTCACCGAAGCGGGCGTTCAGGTGCATCGTCCACAGCTGCGGGAGCGCCAGCGTGGCCCCCAGCCACCCCACCACCACCCACGGGAGGAGCGCCCCCCGCCCGATCTGCGAGCGCGGGAGGACCGCCGCCGCCAGCGCGAAGGGGAGGGCCCAGAGCGCCGCCGTCCAGAGGGGGACCTCGCGCCCCGGGCGCCACCACGCCAGCACCCCCACCGCCAGCGCCCCCGCCAGGAGGACGGCCAGCGCCACCGTCCGCTTCCGCCACCGCCGCTCGGCCACCCGGTCCGACTGCGACAGGAGGGCCAGGAGGGGGAGCGCCGCCAACAGCGAGAGCGCCAGCACCAGCGGGACCCCGCCCGCCGCCCGCGCCTCCAGCGTCGCCGGGGCCGCCGAATCGCGCACCAGCGCCAGCGCCAGTACCAGCGCCCCCGCCGCCGCCGGGACGCGCACCGCCAGGGGGAGCGCCGCGAAGGGGCGCGCCGCCCGCGGCCGGGCCAGGAGCCACACCGAGGCCCCGGCCAGGACGATCAGGAGCTGCCCCAGCGTCACGTCGAGCGGGAGGGGGAGGACGAACCCCAGTGGCGAGAAGACCCCCTCCGTCCCCGCCATCTCGCGTAAGGGGAGGAGGGCGAGCGCCAGCGTGAGGACCGCCACCGGGGGCCCCGGCGGCCCCGCCGCGCCGCGGTACCACGCCCCCGCCAGCACCAGCGCCGCCAGGAGCCAGGCGATCCCCGCCGCCAGCCGCCCCCGCCCCGCCACCCGCTCGCGCCACCGCTCCTGGGTGATGGTGGCGAAGACCACGCTGAGGATGTCGCGGTCCTCCGTGCTCCAGTCCCACACCGTCGCCCCCTCGGCGCGGTCGGGGGTGGTGAAGCGGGGGGTGACCCCGTAGCGCTCGGCGAAGACGTCGGCGAAGGCCTCCGGCCCCTCCCCCACCGCCACGTGCGCGTCGAGGAGGACCGCCGACACCGCCACCCGCCCGTTCTCCAGCGGCTCGGCGAAGTAGACGTAGCCGAAGAGGGGGCCCGAGTAGAACGCCGACGGCACGAGCCCCGCGCGGATCGAGTCGGGGACCGTCCCCCGGTGCTCCCCCGCCCACACCAGCGGCGAGCCGTCGGGGAGGTAGAGGGCGAGCGCCGCGACCCTCGTCTCCGCGCGGATCCGCTCCAGCCGCGCGAAGAGCGCCGCGCTCGCCCCCCGCGCGCCGCCGACCTCGGCCTCCGCCTGGTCGACCGCCCGGAACCCCCGGTTGAAGAGGTCGTCGAGGGCGTCCTTGAGCTCCGCACCGGCGCGCTCCTCGGCCCCGGCGCGGACGACGTCCCAGTCGCGCGCCACCGCCCCCAGGCGAAACTGCACCGCGGCCCCTATACTGACCGTGGCCAGCAGCGCGGCGGCCGCCCCCCAGCGCCAGGCGCGGGCGCCGCGGAAGAGCGCCGCCCAGAGGAGGGCGCCCGCCGCCGCCGCCGCCAGCCACCCCGGGGTGAGGCGCTGCATCCAGAGCGCGAGCGCCAGCACCGCCCCCCACCCGCCGGCCCACGCCGGCGCCGCGCGGGGGACGCGGGCCCTCCGCCCGCCCGGGACGCCTTCAGCCGAATCGGCCATGACCGCCTTTCCGCCCGACCGCTCCTGCGCCCTCGTCGAGCTCCCCTGGACGGCCGTCGCCGCCCACCTGGCCGTCGACCGCCGGCTGATCGTCCCCGTCGGCGCCTGCGACCAGCACGGGCCGCACCTCCCCCTGGGCGCCGGGACGGTGGTGGCCGAGGCGCTGGCGTGCGACCTGGCGCGCGAGTTCGGGGTGCTGCGGGCGCCGACCTTCCACTACGGCGTCAACGTCCCCGCCGAGCGCGCCTTCGCGGGGACGGCCTCGCTGGGGCCCAAGACGCTGCACCGGGCGCTCAACGAGCTCCTGGCCGCCTGGGCCGCGCAGGGCTTCGAGGAGTTCATCGCCATCACCGCCGACCTCACGCGCTCGCACATCGAGGCGCTGGCGACGGTGCGCGCCGCGGGGGCGCGGGTGCGGCTGGTGGAGGCGCTCTCGGTGGACCTGTCTCAATTCCTGGACGAGCCGCTGGAGGCGCCGGAGCACGCGGGCGAGGCGCTCACCTCGCTCCTCCTGCACCTCCGGCCCGAGGCCGTGCGGATGGAGCGGGCGAGGGACTACCTGATGCCCGAGGAGCAGGCGCGGCTCTACGCCGGCGGGCGGCTCAGCCGGCTCCCCGAGGGGTGCCCCGGCTCGGTGGGCCGGCCCACGCGGGCCAGCGCCGAGAAAGGGAGGCGGATGTACGAACATATCCTCGGCAAGATCCGTCACAAGGTCTTCATCGCGCCGCCGGAGGTCGCGGCTTCGGAGTGATGCGTCTTCGCGCGCTTTTAAGCTTTTTCCTGG
>DATACF010000168.1:0-2706 GCA_036259235.1 Longimicrobium sp.
AGTAGGGCGTTATACTGAGCTCGGACACCGTGTTCTGAGGCGAAGCGTGAATGGGAGCTTAGACAACTCCATTCTGCTCAACCGAAGGGCCGGTGTCCACTTCGTTTAATGCCGACCTGCAACTAAATCGACGAAGAACCCTTTTTTCTCGATGGGATATCTCTACGTGATCGCCGCCGCCGTCCTGTGGGGGATGATCGGGCCGGTGTCGCGCGTGGCGCTGGAGGGCGGGGTCGACCCGCTGGAGATCGCGTTCTGGCGGGCGGCGCTGGGGGCGGGGTGCTTCGCCGTCCACGCGGCGGCCATCGGGCGGCTGCGGGTGGAGCGGCGCGACCTCGCGGCGGTCGCGGGATTCGGGCTGGTGGGGGTGGGGCTCTTCTGGACGGCGTACCTCCAGGCCATCGAGGCGGGCGGGGCGGCGCTCTCGGCGGTCCTCCTCTACACCGCCCCGGCGTGGGTGGCGGTCCTCTCCGCCCTCTTCCTCGGCGAGCGGATGACGGGGCGGAAGGCGCTCGCCGTCGCCCTCGCCATCGCGGGGGTGGGCGGGATCGCGCTGGCCGGCGGCGGCGGGAGCGTGCGGCCGGGCACGGCGGCGCTCTTCTGGGGATTGCTGTCGGGGGTGGCGTACTCGCTCCACTACCTCTTCGGGAAGCGCTACTTCGCGCGCTACCCCGCGCCCACGCTCCTCCTGTACGCGCTCCCCGTGGCCGCGCTGGCGCTCCTCCCGCTGGCCGACTTCCGCCCCAAGCCGCCGGCCGCGTGGGGGGCCATCGTCTTCCTGGCCGTCGTCCCCACCTACCTCTCCTTCCTCCTCTACGGCGCGGGGCTCCGCCGCGTCGAGGCCACCCGCGCCGCCACCGTGGCCACCATCGAGCCCGTCGTCGCCGCCCTCGCCGCCTACCTCGCCTGGGGCGAGCGGATGAGCCCGGCCGGCTACCTCTTCGCCGCCCTCGTCGTCGCCGCCGTCATCCTCATGGTCACGGGCGACGCGTCGGAATCGCAGGAGGACTCGGCCCTCGCGCGGGACCACTGATCCGCCCGGGTCGATGTAGATGCGCGATTCATCGCGCCGAGGGAGCCCGAACCACGAGGGGCCGGACGCGTCGCGCCCAGCCCCCCCGTTTCCACCGTGAATCTAAT
This sequence comes from Longimicrobium sp., assembly GCA_036259235.1. Lineage (GTDB taxonomy): Bacteria > Gemmatimonadota > Gemmatimonadetes > Longimicrobiales > Longimicrobiaceae > Longimicrobium. The sequence continues at coordinate 1,141 of DATACF010000168.1, forward strand.
CGCCCGATTCAGCTCGCCGCCACCGCGCGCGGGGCCGCGTACGCCGCGCCGCCCACCTTGCGGCGGGCGAGGGCGTTGTCGAGGGCCAGCTCGCCGGCGCCGGTGAGCGCGAGGCCCGCCGTGGCGGCGAAGAGGATCAGCGTGAGCTCGATCCCGTTCGGCATGAAGAAGCCGCCCGACGCGTGCACCTGGAGCATCGCCACCAGCATGGTCGCCGCCAGCGGGAGGGCGACGAAGCGGGTGAAGAGCCCCGCCACCAGCGCGACGCCGCCGAAGAATTCCAGGAGCGTCACCCCCACCGCGCTCGCCGCCGCGAACGGGATCCCCATCTGCCCGAACGCCTGCGCCACCCCGTCGAAGCCCCACACGAAGAGCTTCTGCCACCCGTGGGCGATGAACACCACCCCCGTCACCACGCGCAGCAGCGTGATCCCCCACCCGTTCAGCCGGCTCGTCTCGATCGTCATCGCTCCCTCGCTCGTGTCGCGGCGCCCGTCGCGCCCGTGGACGCCCCCGCCCTCGCCGGGGGCCTGCGTGCGCGAGCCCCGTTTAGGACTCGCAACCGAATTCGTTACAACAGGTATCAGGGCCGAAAAAATCACCCCTCCACCACCTCGCGCGCGGCCTCCAGCAGCTCGATCAGGTCGGTGAGGCGGTCGCGGCCCAGGTGCTTCAGCTGCGTCACGTGGAGCGCGTGCACCGGCGCGTCGAGCGGGGCCAGCGCCTCCAGCCCGGCGGGGGTGATCCGCGTCCACACCACGCGGCGGTCCTCGGTGCACCGCCACCGCTCCACCAGCCCGCGCTTCTCCAGCCGGTCGAGGAGGCGGGTGACGTCGGGGTCGCGGGTGATCATCCGCCCGGCGATGTCGCCCGCGTTGAGCCCCTTCTCGCCCGCGCCGCGGAGGATGCGCAGCACGTTGTACTGCGTCTGCGTGAGGTCGTGCTCCTTCAGCAGCTCGGCCATCCCCTGCGAGAGGACGTTGGCCGTGCGCTGCACGTTCAGGAACGCCTCCTCTTCCAGGGAGCCGAGCGGCTTGGTCTGCTGGATCTCGGCCTGGAGCTTCCCCGGCATTCCCTCGTCTCCCGCGTCGTGGGTGGCACTGCTTGCGGTCAACGATATTCGTCACAACATGCATTGTCAAGCCCTCCGCCCTCCAGGTGCGAGATCGGAGCGGCGGCGGCGCTCGTCTCCGGAGGATGATCCCCCGCGCTCCCGGTCGCGGTCTTCCGCGGGAGAGGAACGTCCGCGTTCCGCCGTGGAAGCAGAGGCGGAGATGAGTATCGAAATTTTTTCGCAGAGGCCCCTTCGGTCCTTCGTATCGTCCATCCGCGTCCGCCCGCCGCCTCCGCGCCTTCAAGGATCGCAAGCCACGCCATCAGGAGGGTCGGCGCGAAAGCCGGTCCCTGCTCCACATCCCCCCGATCACGCAGTTGCCACGGCCTGGGCGAGCACGATACCCGGTCGTGGGCGAGATCGATCGCACGATCCGATGCGCCATCAGGCATCATCCGACCGACACACCCCCGACGCGAGACCGCCCGCGAGGCACGAGCCCCGCGGGCGGT
>DATACF010000169.1:0-4978 GCA_036259235.1 Longimicrobium sp.
AGGGTGCCGGGGCGCACGACGAGGGCGCGGCCGCCGAAGGTGTCGCGGACGATCGTCTCGCACGCGGCCTTCATGGGCCCGTAGCTCCAGGGGCCGGGGCGGAGGGAGTCGAAGTCGGGGGCGTGCACCGGCGCGTCCTCGTCGATCCGCTCGCTCCCGAAGTCGGGGTAGACGGAGATGGTGGAGACGAAGACGTAGCGCCCCGCGGCGCCGGCCAGCGCCTCCGTGGCGCGCCGCACGTTGGCGGGGACGGAGCTGCTGGTGTCGATCACCGCGTCCCACCGGCGCCCGGCGAGCGCGTCGAGGCCCACGGTGCGGTCGCCGGCCACCTGCTCCGCGCCGGGGACGCCCTGGGGGTCCGTCACCCCGCGGTTGAACAGCGTCACCCGGTGCCCCCGCTCCAGCGCCGCCTCCGCGATCTTCCGCCCCACGAAGCGCGTCCCGCCCAGCACGAGGATCTCCATCGTCTCCCCTCCGCTCGCCTGGTTGTTTGGAGTCGTGACGACCCCAAAGTAACGCATGCTCTCGTATGCCGCCAGCTTTGGGACTTCGCGGGCGGGAGGAGGGGCCGGTGCGTTCCTGGCGCACCGGCCGTGGAGCGGTCCCGTCCCTTACGGCGTCCGGTCGTGCCAGGCGCGGAGGAGCTCGGCTTCCCGCTCGCGGGGGATGCCGGAGACGCGCTCGCCGGGGTGATGGGTGGCGCGGGCGGCGGCGACGTCGCGGACGGTGTCGGCGAGGGGGCGGAAGGCGAGCCCGGCGGCGACGGCGCGGCGGTTGTCGACGCGGAAGACGCCCTCCTCCTCGGCCGGCTGCCAGAAGGGGAGCTCGCCCCAGGGGGTGAGGCCCTGTTCCAGGAGGAAGTCGTCGCTCACCCAGGTGAAGGCGGCGTCCGACCCGGTGACGCGGCGGACGGTGTCGAGCACCTCGCGCAGGGTGTACGGCGCTTCGGGGCCGACGGCGTTGTACGTCCCCGAGGCGCCCTCCTCCGTCATCCGCACCAGCCACGCGCCCAGGTCGCGGGCGTCGATCAGCTGCACGGGGGCGTGGGGGCGGCCGGGCGCCAGCACCTCGCCCCCCGCGGCGATCCGGCGCACCCAGTACGGGAGCCGGTCGGTGTAGTCGTCCGGCCCCGCGACGATCCCGGGGCGCACGACGAGCGCGCGGTCGCCGTATACGCCCTCGACGACGCGCTCGCATGCCACCTTCATGGGCCCGTAGCGGTCGCCCGCGCGGTCGAGCGACTCGAAGTCGGGGTCGAAGACGGGCCCGTCCTCGTCCATCCCCGGCCGGGCGAAGTCGGAATAGACCGAGATGGTGGAGACGAAGACGTAGCGCCCCACCGCGCCGGCCAGCGCCCCGGCGGAGGCGCGCACGTGCTTCGCCGCGTAGCCGGACGAGTCGATCACCGCGTCCCACGTGCGCCCGGCGAGCGCGTCGAGGCCCTCCGTGCGGTCGCCGGTGAGGTGCTCGGCGCCGGGGACGCCCTCCGGGTCCGTCTTCCCCCGGTTGAAGAGCGTCACCCGGTGCCCCCGCTCCAGCGCCGCCTCCACCATGAACCGCCCCACGAACCGCGTCCCCCCCAGCACCAGCAGCTTCATCGAGCCTCGTCCGTTTCGAAGATGTCCTCGTTCTCGCCACGGCCCGCGGCGAGCAGCCCGCGAAGGCGGACTTCGCGCCGTTCCAGGCGCGGTTTCAACCGGATGGCCGGATGCGGACGAGGCGCACCGCCGTTCCCTCGCACGATCGCGATCGGGATGGCATCGCGTCCGCGGAGCTCCGTCGCGGCCGGTCCGTCGCGCGTCCGGCGTCCCCTTCGCGCTCCGGCCGGCCACCCGGCGCGCCGGCTGGATTTTCTCGCTCGTTCCTCGCTCGGAATGACAGACGGGCGTCGGCGCGAATCGTCCTGTCACCGCGAGCCCTCATGTCGCCGCGATCACACCCTCGCGAGCGCCTCCGCTTCCGTTGCGCTCGACCGCGCCGGGACGTCGGGCGGGAGGCCGGCCTGGAGCTGGCGGCAGAGCTTGCGGAGGCCGTTGCGGTAGCTCCAGTGCTCGACCTCGAGGTAGTGGCGGGTGGACGCCTTGTAGCGGATCCCGTGGCCCAGGTCCTCGTTCCACGCGCGCTTGCGGCGGCGGAAGGCCTCGGCGGCGGGGGTGCCGCGGCGGGCGGCGTCGAGGAAGAGGGCCACGGCGCGCGTCTGCCAGTGCACCAGCCCGAACTGGCCGCTGTCGGGCTGGATGAGCCCCGCCACGAAGAGGGTGTCGCCCTCGGGGTGGAAGACGTTGCGGAAGAGGCGCGGGCGCCCGTCCACCCAGTTGAGGTGCGCGCGGTCGAGGAAGGGGAACTCGATGTGGTACCCGGTGGCGAAGACGATCAGGTCGACCTCCTCGGCCGTCCCGTCGGTGAAGCGCACCGTCCGGCCCTCGAACGAGGCGATGTCGGGCTTCGGCGCCACGTCGCCGTGGCCGACGTAGTACGGGAGGAGCGAGTTGACCACCGGGTGCGTCTCGAAGAGGCGGTGGTCGGGCTTGGGGAGCCCGTTCTTCCCCGGCTTCCCCACCAGGAGGCGGAAGCTCACCGAGCCGATGACGCGCCGCACCGCCAGCGGGACGCCGAGCTTCAGCAGCGTGTCGCCCACCTGGTCCGACGGCCGGCCCAGGATGTACTTGGGCATGTACCAGTAGCCGCGCCGCGTGCTGTGGAACGCCCGCGCGCCGTGCTGCGCCGCCTCCACCACGATGTCGCACCCGCTGTTCCCGCCGCCCACCACCAGGACGCGCTTCCCGTCGAAGACGTGCGGGGTGCGGTAGTCGGCCGAGTGCATCGTCTCGCCGGTGAAGGTCCCCGGGTACGCGGGCGTCTTCGGCGACCAGTTGTGCCCGTTGGCCACGACCACCGCGCCGTAGCGCCGCGTCTCGCCCGCGCCGGTCGTCACCTCCCACGCGTCGCCCGCCGGCTCGATGCGGGCCACCGGGGTGTGGTACTCGATCCGCTCCGCCACCCCGAAGTGCTCCGCGTAGGCGCGGAGGTACGCCAGCACCTGCGCGTGGTGCGGGTAGTCGGGGTACTCGGCCGGGAAGGGAAAGTCGGGGAACTGCGTGAACGGCTTCGACGAGATCATGCGCGTCGAGCGGTAGACGCGGGCGTAGGGCTTCCCGTAGTTCCAGTTGCCGCCCAGGTCGTCCTCGCGCTCCAGGACGTCGGCATCGATGCCGCGCTCGGCCAGGTTCTTGGCCGCCGCCAGCCCCGAGCTCCCCGCGCCCACCACGCACACGCGCGCCGTCCGGTCGGTCGCCGTCATCGCTCTGATTTCGGATTTCGATAAGGATAGGTAAAGAGAAGGGACGACGGAGTTTCGCGCCTCGGTTCCGGCGCGTCAACCCGAGCCTCCGCGCGTCCGATCTCTCCGCATAAGTCTCTCACAGGGGACACAGGGGACACAGAGGGAGCCGCTCTCGCGACAGATCTCCCCTGTGTCCTCTGTGCCCCCTGTGAGAGGCTTTGCAGTTCCTGTCGTTTAGCGGTTGACTTCGGGAGATCGGGGGCAGAAGATTGTCTGCCAGACCCCCATCCGCCGTATCCCGACATCCACCTCCCGAGGACGCGATGAAGCACCCGCCCCTCCGCCCGCTGGCGCTGGCCGGCGCGCTGGCGCTGGCCCCCGCCGCGCTGGGCGCGCAGCAGTACGACGCCGACGTGGCCCGGGCCGTCGACCGGCTCGTCCCCCAGATCACCGAGGTCCGCCACCACCTCCACCAGAACCCCGAGCTCTCGAACCGCGAGTTCAAGACGGCCGAGCGGGTGGCCGCCCACCTGCGGTCGCTGGGGATGGAGGTGAAGACGGGGATCGCCCACACCGGCGTCGTCGGCATCCTCCGCGGGGGCCGCCCCGGGCCGGTGGTGGCCGTGCGCGCCGACATGGACGCGCTCCCCGTCACCGAGGACACGCCGTACCCCTTCAAGAGCACCGTCAAGACCGACTACCTGGGCCAGCAGGTGGGCGTCTCCCACGCCTGCGGCCACGACATCCACACCGCCGTGCAGATGGGCGTCGCCTCGGTGCTGGCGGGGATGAAGGCGCAGGTGCCGGGGACCGTCCTCTTCGTCTTCCAGCCCGCCGAGGAGGGCGCGCCCCCGGGCGAGGAGGGGGGCGCGGCGCTGATGCTCAAGGAGGGCGTCTTCAACGAGCCGAAGCCCACGGCGGTCTTCGGGCTCCACACCTTCGCGCAGATGGAGGTGGGGAAGGTGGGGTACACGCCGGGGCCCGCCATGGCCGCCGCCGACCGCTTCATCGTCCGCATCCGCGGGCGGCAGGCGCACGGGGCGTCGCCGCACCTGGCCGTCGATCCCGTCGTGATGGCCTCGCAGGCGGTGCTGGCCCTCCAGACCATCCGCTCGCGCAACCTCTCGCCCTTCGAGCCCAGCGTGGTGACGGTGGGGATGATCCGCGGCGGCGAGCGGATGAACATCATCCCCGAGACGGTGGAGATGCACGGCACCGTGCGCACCTTCGACCCCGCCGTGCAGGACCAGGTGGAGCGCCGGATGCGCGAGATCTTCGACGGCGTCACCCGCGCGGGCGGCGGGAGCTACGAGCTCCAGTACGACCGCATCACCCCCGTGACGGTCAACCACCGCGACCTGGCCGCGCGGATGCGCCCCACCATGGAGCGGCTGATGGGGCGCGAGAACGTCGTCGACGTCCCGCAGACGGCGGGCGCCGAGGACTTCGCCTTCTTCTCCAACACCGTCCCCGGCTTCTTCTACCGCCTGGGCACCGTGAAGCCGGGGACCAAGTCGGGCGACCACCACACCCCCACCTTCATGGCCGACGACGCCTCCATCCCCATCGGGATGCGCGTCATGACCACCCTCCTCCTCGACTACCTGAGCGCCAACGCGCGGACCGCCTCGCGCTGAGCCGCGACCCGAGCAGGTAGATGACGAAGCGCCCCGCGAGACCGACGTCTCGCGGGGC
>DATACF010000170.1:0-6137 GCA_036259235.1 Longimicrobium sp.
CCGCGCGGCGCTCGACAGCGCGGAGCTCAACCTGGGGTGGACGCGCGCCGAGGTCCTCCGGCTGGGGATCCTGACCCAGGCGCCGGAGCCGGCCCCCGTGGCGCGCGGCCGGGTGCAGGGGAGCGAGCGGTTCCGGGGCGCGTCCATCGGCCCCGCCACCGCGCCCCCCGCCGCCGGGGCGCCGCCCCGCTTCGAGTCGCGCTTCTGGCGGTGGGACTGGAGCGCCCTCCTCGGCAAGCTCCTGGGCCTGGCGCTCACCGGGGTGGCGCTGTCGCTGGGGGCGCCGTTCTGGTTCGACACGCTCAACCGCTTCATCAACATCCGCGGCGCCGGCCGGGCCCCCGACGAGAAGGCCAAGTCGCCCGAGACGCAGGGGAAGCGCCCCGCCGAGCGCCCGACGAAGTGAGTCGCGAGCCCAGCTTCCCCTGAAGTCTCACACAGGGGGCACGGGGGACACAGGGGAGGAACGGCTCAGCGACGGAGCTCCCCCTGTGACCTCTGTGTCCCCTGTGAGAGTCCTGTAGTAGATGCCGGAACAACGAAGAGGCCCGGGGTGCGCGCCCCCGGGCCTCCGCTCGATCCGCCGAACGCGCGCGCTACCGCGACGACGTCGCCACGCGCTCGGCGGCGGGCGCCTGCGCCGCGGGGGCCTGGCCGGGCTGCGGGCGGGGCTGCGGCTTGAGCTTGACGGCGGCGACGATGGAGTCGAACGCCGCCTGCTGCGTGATCTCGCCGACGCGCGAGTAGACGGTGCGCCCCTCCTGGTCGAGGACGAGGGTGAGCGGCACGGTGCCGGCGCGGTACATCTGCACCAGCTTGTCCTCGGGGAAGGAGACGGTGGGGTAGGGGAGGCGGTTCTCGGCGCTGTACTTCCGCGTCGCCTCCAGCGAGTCGAGCGAGACGCCGAAGACCTGCACCCGCGGGGTCCGCATGGTGTCGAGGAGCGCCGCCAGCCGCTTCCACGTGGGGAGCGTGCTCTTGCAGTAGCGGCAGGTGGTGGTGTAGACGAAGAGCACCTGCTTCCCCTCGGCCGGGAGCTGGCCCACCGTGGCCGGCCGGCCGTCGAGCGTGGTGGTCTGGAAGGCGGGCATGAACATCCCCGGGCGCGGCTGCGTCACCGCCTCGCGGTACTTCACCTGGAGGTCCTCGACCTTGCCGATCAGCTCGCGCTTGTCCTGCCCCAGCACCACCACCAGCACCGCGGCCAGGGTCAGCGCCGCGTACGGCAGGATGCGGTTGATGCGCTCCGCGTTGAAACGCTCGGACATGGTGCGCTCCCGAGAGAGGTGGGGGCCGGGTTCCGGCCCGATGGCGCCCTGGCGAGGGAAACAGAAGTGTAATTTACGTCTCCAACTGATACGATCAAGGCCCGCTCCGCGGCGGCGCGGCACCGGGCCTGCATGATGCGGGCGCCGATGCCCCCGTCGCCCGCCGCCTTCCCGCCCCCGACCGCCGGAGAACACGCCCATGGTGCAGCCGATCCGCACCGTCCACCTGACCTTCACTCCGCCGCCCGACGGGAGCGTCGACCCGCGCGCCTTCCGCGAGGGGCTCTCGGCCGTGGTGCAGGTGGGCCGCCACCTCTGGCTGGCGTGCGACGAGACCGCCACACTGGAGCGTCTCACCTACCTGGGCGAGGGGCGCTGGGGCGAGCACCGCACCTGGCCGCTGGCCGACTTCGTCGACCTCCCGGGGGGCGGCGACGAGGAGGTCGACGTCGAGGGGCTGGCGTGGAGCCCGCCCTACCTGTGGCTGGTGGGCTCGCACGGCCGCACCCGCGCCAGGCCCGACGGCGGCGACGGGGACGCGGGCGACGCGGAGCAGATCGAGCGGCTGGCGAAGGTCACCACCGCCGACAACCGCTACATCCTGGCCCGCATCCCCCTGGCCGACGACGAGCAGGGCGCGGGGCAGGTGCCGGTGCGGCGGATGCCCGACCCCACCCGCCCCAGCATCGAGCGGACCGCCGCGCGGCTCAAGGGCGACGGGCGTCGCGGGGGGCTGATGAAGGCGCTGGAGGACGACCCGCACCTGCGGAGGTTCCTCAAGGTCCCGGGGAAGGACAACGGCTTCGACATCGAGGGCCTGGCCGCCGACGGCGAGCGCCTCTTCCTGGGGCTGCGGGGGCCGGTGCTGCGCGGGTGGGCGGTGGTGGTGGAGGTGGAGGTCAAGGAGGACGACGAGGAAGGGCTCCTGGCGCTGCGCCGGATCGGGCCGCGGAAGCGGCGCTACCGCAAGCACTTCCTCGATCTCGACGGGCTGGGGGTGCGCGAGCTGGCCGAGGACGGCGACGACCTCCTGGTGCTGGCCGGCCCCACGATGGACGTCCGCGCCCCCGCGGCCGTCTTCCGCTGGCACGGCGCGCTCCGCGCCGAGAACGAGACGATCGTCGACCGGCGGAAGCTCACGAAGGCGATGGACCTCCCGCACGACGTCGACGGCGGGCGCGACCACCCCGAGGGGGTGTGCCTCTTCTACGGCGGCGGCCTCCCGCCGGCCATCCTGGTGGTCTACGACGCCGCCTCGCGCCACCGCCTCGACGACCACGGCGGGGTCCGCGCCGACGTCTTCGCGCTGGGCGGGTGACCCGTCCTCCCCCTTTCTCCTCACCGACCGAGAGGCCGACGGTGGACGCTCCCCGGCACGTCTTCCTGAAGCGCGGCGACGCGCGGGGCGAGGTGGACGCCGCCCTCGCCCGCCTGGCCGCGCGCGGCGTCTCGCGCGAGGCGTCGGGGTTCGACAAGTGCATCCACGTCACCCAGGCCGAGCAGACGGTGCTGATGGTGGACGGGCGCGACTCGCCGCTGGCGGCGGAGATGCGCGGGGCGGCGGGGTGGATGGAGCCGGGGGACGAGCCGGTGTGAAGTGCGGCGGGCGACTGAAGTCGCGGCGTCGCGGCAACAACGGCGCGAAGCCCGCCTGCGCGGACTGGGCGGGACCCGCCGTCGCCCGAGGAAGGTTCGGCGTGACGAAACGTCCCTCTCCTGTAGTTCGGGAGAGGGACAGGCGGCGAGCCTACGGCGAGCCGCCAGGGTGAGGGCCGCGCCGCAGGCGCCCCGCTGTTCTGGAGAGATCGGGATCGCGCCGGGCGCGTTCGACACGCCGGACCCGGGACTCAGGACTCAGGACTTCCCATATCCATGCTCCACATCACCAACGGCGACAGCGCGGTGGAGAAGATCCGGGCGGCGGGCGTGCCCGGCGAGGTGCTTCCCTGGCGCGACGTGCTGCACGAGGGGCCGGTGCCGGCGGGGGTGCCGCTCGACGACCTGAGCGCCATCCGCGCGCGCTTCCTGGCCGGGCGCGGGTGGGCCGACGTGGCGGAGGTCGCGAGCGGGTTCGCGGAGCGCGACGCGGCGCTGCGGAGCTACCGCGACCACGACGAGGTGGTGCTCTGGTTCGAGCACGACCTCTACGACCAGCTCCAGCTGGCGCAGCTCCTCGACTTCTTCGCGGGCGAGGAGACGGGGGAGACGCGGGTGATGCTCCTGGTGGGCGACGAGTACCTGGGCCTTTCGGCGCCGGAGCGGCTGGCGGAGCGCTTCGGGGGGCGGCGCGCGGCGGGGGAGGCGGAATTCGCGGAGGCGCGGGCGGCGTGGGGCGCCTTCGCCGGCGCGGATCCGCGCGACATCGAGACGGTGGTGGCGCGGGGAACGCCCGCGTTGCCGTGGATGAGTCCCGCGCTCCGCCGCCACCTGGAGCAGTTTCCCTCCGTCCGCCACGGCCTCTCGCGGAGCGAGCGCCAGGCGCTGGAGGCCATCGCGCCCGGGCCGGTGTCCATCGGCGACGCCTACCGCGCCTCGCACCACGACCGCGAGGAGGCGGTCTGGCTGGGCGACCTCACCTTCGCGTCGTACCTGGAGGACCTGAGCGCGGGCCACCTGGCGCTGGTGACGCTGGAGGACGGCGCCCGCGTCGCCGCCCCCCGCGCCGGCGAGGACGCGGCGGCCTTCTTCGGGCAACGGGTGGTGCTCACCGACGCCGGGCGCGCGGTGCTGGAGGGGCGGGAAGACCGCGTGCGGCTGAACGGGATCGACCGGTGGCTGGGCGGCGTGCACCTCAAGGGGCGCGAGATCGCCTGGCGGTGGGACGAGGAGGCGGGGCGGATCGTCGCGGGCGGGTGAAGGGGAGGGTGTGATCGAGGGCTGGGGGCGCGGGGCGGGGATCGTCGGCCCTCACCCCCCGGCCCCCTCTCCCGAACTACAGGCGAACTACAGGAGAGGGGGAGAACGGCGGGAACCAGCGTGGGCGACGGGCGGTGGCGGAATGCGACATCCGCTTGTCGAACCGGATCGAAGTTCGTTGTTGAAGCGCCGTTGCATGAGGGATGCGGGCCCGGAGGGCGAAGACCCTGGCGGGGGGGAATGCGAAGGGGACGGCGATCCGCGGGGAAGCGGCGGACACGGGGAGTCCGCCAGGGGCTTCGCCGCGTCGGCAACGGTTGTATCGTTGCCTACGCGGCCCGCAGCCCGGCCCGGAGCGCAGCGGAGGGACATGCCCAGATCCGCAGTTCGCCGTTGCAGTCGCCGTCGCCGTCCCAACCGTACCGAAGCGGAAACGAATCTTTCGCGACGCGCCCCCGGTATTGACCTCCACGGCGCCGTGGCACGCATCCTCCACGCGCACCATCGGCAGCAAGACGAGCCGCACCCGACCCGACCCTTCGGAACGAACGAATAGATGCAGACGGAGCAGACCGTCGCGCCCCGGCCGGAGACGATCACCCTCCAGCCGCTGAAGGACGAAGAGCTCAAGCGCGAGCAGCTCGACACCATGAAGTTCCGCGCCACCGGCCTCCTGGTGCTGGCGACGATCGTCTACGTGATCGCCCGCATCCTGGAGACCCGCTGGCCCGGCTTCGGCTACCTCCGCGCCACCGCCGAGGCGGCCATGGTGGGCGGGCTGGCCGACTGGTTCGCGGTCACCGCGCTCTTCCGCTACCCGATGGGGATCCGCATCCCCCACACGGCCATCGTCCCCAACCGGAAGGACCGGATCGGCCGGAGCCTGGGGAACTTCGTCCAGAACAACTTCCTCTCCCCCGCCGTCCTCTCGGCGCGGCTGCGGAACGCGCAGATCGCCGCGAAGCTCGCAGACTGGCTCTCGGAGCCCGCCCACGGCGAGATCGTGGGGAAGCACGCGGCGGCCGCGGTCACGGGGATCGTGGGCGTCCTCAAGGACGACGAGGTCCAGGAGCTGATCCAGGACAGCGTCATCCGCCGGGTGCGCGCCACGCAGGTGGCCCCGATCATGGGGAACGTCCTGGGGGTGGTGACCGCCGACAACCGCCACCAGGAGATCCTGAACGCGGCCCTCCGCCTGGCCGACCGCCTGGTCGACGAGAACCGCGAGGCGCTCCGCACCCGCATCCGCGAGGAGCTTCCCTGGTGGGTGCCGGCGCCGATCGACGAGAAGATCTACCAGAAGATCATCGACGGCGTCGAGCGGACGCTGGAGGAGGTGGCCAGCAACCCCGAGCACTCGCTCCGGGGGCGCTTCAACGAGGCGATGGCCGAGTTCATCGAGAAGCTGAAGACCTCGCCCGAGCTGATCGAGCGGGGCGAGGCGCTCAAGGAGGAGGTGCTGGAGCACCCGGCGGTGCGCGGCTATTCGGCGTCGCTCTGGGGCGACGTGAAGGGGGCGGTGCTGAAGCACGCGGCCGACCCGGGCTCCGAGTTCCGGCTCAAGATCGCCCACACGGTGACGCGCTTCGCCGAGTCGATGCGGAACGACCCGGAGCTCCTGGCCAAGGTGGACGGGTGGATCGAGAGCGCCGTCCTCTACTTCGTCGAGCAGTACCGGCACGAGGTGGCGGAGCTCATCTCCAGCACCGTCTCGGCGTGGGACCCGGAGGACACCACGCGGAAGATCGAGCTCCAGATCGGCAAGGACCTGCAGTTCATCCGCATCAACGGGACTCTGGTCGGCGGGCTGGCGGGGCTCGTCATCTACACCGTCTCGCACCTCTTCGGCGGGTGAGTCTCGTCGGACGGCAACGGCTGAACGGCAACGGCTAACGGCTGAACGGCAACGGCTTACGGCAACTACGGCTTTGGGCGTGTCCCTCCGCTGCGCTCCGGGCCGGGCTGCGGGCGCCGTAGGAAACGATACTACCGTTTCCAACGGCGCGAAGCCCC
>DATACF010000171.1:0-9814 GCA_036259235.1 Longimicrobium sp.
ATATCGGGCCGATTCAGGCAGCTAGTGTACTGCCACTGAAATGTCGTGCATTTTGGTCTGCCGAGTATTACATTGCTCGACATGCCAATGCCAATTCGCACAATCAAGTTGCGCGACGGAGACCAGGCGCTCCAATTCAGCCTGGTCTCCGTCGCGCAACTTGATTGTGCGAATTGGCATTGGCATGTCGAGCAATGTAATACTCGGCAGACCAAAATGCACGACATTTCAGTGGCAGTACACTAGCTGCCTGAATCGGCCCGATATGTGGCTGTTCGGCAACCTCTCGCGCTCGTCCGACATAGCACTCTGCGAGCCGGCGAAAGGTTTCTCGACGACCTTCTTGGTCTCCCCGGATGAGCTGAGTCGCTACCTGCCAGTACTGCTCAGCTCTATTCCACTCACGCTCAGCTTCAGCTCGTTCAGCAATCGTAACAGCGATACTGTGCAACTCGGAGGCATCCCCGAGCCGATGGTTGGCTGCCAATGAGAGCAACTGCTTGGAAAGAAACCCCGTTTCTGTTTCAATCCGCTCCCTCAGCAAAGTCAAGATGAAATTAGAAGTGGTCTGGTAGGGTTCGCTGTTCTTACTGAGTTGAAGGGCGAGGTGTAGTCCACGCTCTAGGTTGGGCATCAAGCTAGGCCAACTCGGGTCCGGCTCATCTTTGAGAGGGCGGGCGAGCTCAAGGTATGCAGCGACAGCGGTTTGGGCCATAGGGTATCCTCGACCGCGCACCCATACGAAGTCAGCAATCCGAGCACGCAGAGCGGTGTCGATCACCGTCGGGGCAAGCTCACGCAGGACCTCAACCTCATCTTGGGTGATGGAATCTGGAAGGGCGGAGCGCGCTGTCTCCAGTAGGAGCCAAGGGCGGAAGGGATTCGCAAGATCATCCAACTCTATCTTGAACGAGCACACGTCTCCGAGGAGGCGGTAGGCGGCTCCCACGCGCAGGTCACCTCGCGTCGTTGCGTCGGCTGCACGCTCATAGTACCGGTTCGAGTAGTCGGAGAGGCGATCGTCCTCGTCCGCAGAGGGCACGTCCTGCCACTGAAGTTGGTCGAAGTCTCCCTTCGTGAGCGTGATGGGCTGCTCGTCGGGCATGTGAGTTCGCTTGGTATCAGGCGGAAGAAACAGGTCTCTGGATCTATCACTCGATCCCGCAGTCATCGCAAAGCGTGTGGTAACTCAGTCGTAGCATAGCTCTAACTGTAATGGGCGGGGGCGCAGTTGTTCCTAGATCACCAATTATTACGGGGTGGCGGAATGTCCGCCGATTCATCCTTCGCCCGGACCGCGTGACGTCCCTCCGCCCAGCGCGTCCAGGAGCGCGCGCAGGAGCGGTGTCGTCACCCGCCGCTCCGCGTTCCGGTGGAACTCGCGGAGGCCGTCCGCCGGCGCCGCGCCGGACGCCGCGTACTCGTCCGCCTGCATCGCCGTCTCCAGCTTGTCGAGCTCCTTGACGAAGCGGGCCTCCGGCGTCGCCGCCGCGTCGTACTCGGCCCACAGGTCGAAGAGGCCCGCCTCCCCCGCCAGCGCGTCCAGCCGCCGCATCGCCTCCGCCTCGCGCCGCCGCTTCTCCTCGGCCGAGACGCCGTCGTACGGGGTGATGTCGCCCACCTCGCACTCGGCCAGGTCGTGCGCCAGCGCCAGCGCCACGCACCGCTCCCGGTCGAGCCCCGCCTCCGCCCGCGGCGCCAGCACGAAGGCGAGGAGCGCCAGCCGGAACGAGTGGTCGGCCACCGACTCCGCGTCCGCGACCCCGCGCAGGGCCCACCCGGCGCGCGGCGTCTCCTTCAGCCGCCCCGCGAGCCGGAAGAAGCGCAGGAGCGCGCCGGCGTCGCTCACCACGCGATCCCGTAGTCCTCGCCGTGGTGGCTGGAGCCGCCCCAGAAGGTGCCGTGGTCGCGGTCGAAGAAGATGGCGTTGATGGGGCCCGAGGTCCGCGCCTCGAAGGTGAGCGTGTACCCCATCCGCCGCAGCTCGCGCCGCGTCCAGTCGGGGGTCTGCTCGTTGAGCAGGAGCCGCCCGGGCTGGCTCTCGTGGCCGCCGAAGGAGGAGCGCATCTGGAACGAGTTGAAGTTGGCCGCCTCGGCCGCCTCCTGCACGTTCATCCCGAACTCCACCACGTTCAGGAAGAACTGCAACAGGTTCTGGTCCTGCGAGTCGCCCCCCTGCACCGCGAACGAGAGGTACGGGCGCCCGTCCTTGAGCGCCAGCGACGGCGTCAGCGTCACCCGCGGCTGCCGCCCCGGCGCCAGGACGTTGAAGGGCCCCTCGGCGGAATCCAGCACGAAGCTCTGCATCCGCTGGCTGAGCCCCACCCCGGTCCGCCCCGCGATCACCGCCGGGACCCACCCGCCGCTCGGCGTCACCGACACCACCCACCCCTCCGCGTCGGCCGCCTGGATGGAGGTCGTCCCCGCCGTGAAGCCGCGCTCGAAGTCGGCCAGCGCCGTCGGCGGCGCCGAGACGCGCTCGGCGCTCCCGCGCCCCTCGTTCCACCGGCGCAGGTAGTCGGCGTAGGGGTTCGTGGCGCCCTGGAAGGGGTAGGGGTCGCCGGGGAGGATCGCCGGGTCGTTGCGGTCGGGGCGGATGAGCCGCGCCCGCTCGCGCGCGTACTCCTTCGAGAGGAGGCCGCGGATCGGGCTCTCGGGCGGGGCGTAGATGTCGCCGTAGTAGAAGTCGCGGTCGGCGAAGGCGAGGCTCATCGCCTGGTACACCGTGTGGACGTAGCGGGCGGAGTTGTACCCCATCGCCCGCAGGTCCTGCCCCTCCAGGAGGTTGAGCGCCTGGAGCAGGGCCGGCCCCTGCGTCCACTCGCGGAGCTTGTAGACGTCCACGCCGCGATACGTCACCTGCGCCGGCTCCTCGATCCGCACCCGCCACCCCGCCAGGTCGTCGAGCGTGATCAGCCCCCCCTGCTCCTGGACCCCGCGGACGAGCTCGCGGGCGATGTCGCCGCGGTAGAAGCGGTCGTACGCCGCCAGGATCGCCTCCCTGCGGCTCTTCCCGGCGGCGAGCGCCTGGGCCTCGGCGTCGACCAGCTTGCGGAGGGTGGCGGCGAGGTCGGCCTGGCGGAAGACCTCGCCCGCGTCGGGGGCCTCGCGGGCGCGGCCGGGGTGGGTGAGGAAGACGGCGCGCGAGTACGGCCACTCGCGGATGCGGGCCTTCTCGCGCTCGATGGCGTTGGCGGTCTGCGCCTCGATCGGGTAGCCGTCGGCCATCTGGATGGCGGGCTCCAGCACCTCGCGGAGCGAGAGGCGCCCGTACTCGGCCAGCATCACCATCAGCCCCCCCGGCGTCCCCGGGGTGACGGCGGCCAGCGGCCCGTACTCGGGCGGGTAGGGCATCCCCCGCGCGCGGAAGAGCTCCGGCGTGGCGCCGGTGGGGGCGACGCCCAGCGCGTTGATCCCCACCACCTTCCGCGCGCGCGGGTCGTAGATCAGCGCCTGCGTCTCGCCCCCCCAGCTCAGCACGTCCCACATCGTCGAGGTCGCCGCCAGCATGGCGCAGGCGGCGTCGACGGCGTTGCCGCCGCGCTGGAAGGTCATGGCCCCCGCCGTGGCCGCCAGCGGCTTCCCCGTGATGGCCACCCAGTGGCGGCCGTGGAGGACGGGCTTCGCGGTGGCCTGCGCCGCGAGGGCGCCGGGGCCGGCGGCGAGGACGGCGAGCGCGAGGAGGAGGAGGGCGCGGGCGGAGCGGCGCGCGGGCGCGGGGAGGTCCATCACGGGCTCTCTTGGGCGTCGGGGGACGGTGCGGGGTGAAGGCTACACCGTAGCACCGCGAAGATCGCCCTGCAATGCGCGAGTCCCCTCCGCCGAGTGCCCGCGCCTGTCCGCCGTTGGGAGGGGCTTGCGGCCCGTGGTGTACGCCCGGGGTGAACAGGCCCGGACGGTTTCGGCCAGATCGCTCCGGCCGCGTGTCGGCGTACCCGTCGAGACGGAGAGCCGCACCGGCCGCAGCCCCACATCAAGCCGCTCGCCCGAGTGTGCCATCCCCTGGCGGGAGGCGGGGTGAAGGTCCACGGGAGGGAGCGTGGGCGCCAGGGTTCGGGGGGACGACGGGTGCACCCGCGTCCCTACGCCCGCGTCAGGCGTGCCGGGTTTGGGGAGGTCCCGCGGCGAGCCTGCTCCAGCGGCGGCCCCAACGGCGGCGACAGGTCAGGCCGCGGGGGCCGGCCGCGCGCGCTCGCGCCGCGCGCGGAGCTCCGCGTTGAAGGCGGCGAGCGCCTGCCGGGGCGACCGCTCGCGCGGAGTCGCGCCGGCACCCACCAGCTCGCGGAGGGCCCGGCGGAACGAGTAGTCGGTGTAGCCGGCGCTGAGCGCGGCGCTCACCACCGAGCGCCGGGGGTCCTCCAGCAGCGCGAGCGCCAGGACCAGCCGCAGCCACGCCAGGAGGCGCCGCGGCGGGGGGAGCCCCTCGCGCGCGCACCAGCCGGCCACCGTGCGCTCGCGGGCGTCGAAGATCCGCGCGAGGTCGAGCGCGGTGCCCCCGTCCACCGCGACCTCCGCGGCCGCCCGCACGAGGGTGAGGGCGTCCATCGAGACGAAGCGCGAGAGGGAGCCTTCGACGACCCGCTTCAGCGGCTGCGCGTGCACGGAGAGGAGGCGGGCGTGGATCGCGTCCGGCGTCCCCTCCAGCTCCGCGTCCACGATCTCGGACGCGCCCCAGTCGAGGAGCGTGCGCGCGGCTCCGGCATACCCGGGCGCGAACGGGACCCTCGCGACGACGGGGACCATGCGGACCCTCTCGATCAGCTCCCGCACGCGAGGGTCGAGGACGAAGGGGTCGCCCGCCGTGAAGGGATCGATCACCACGACGGCGGACGGCGGAGCACGCCGCGCCGCCTGCGCGAGCGCGGCCCAGTCCAGCACCCGCGCCTCGAAGGGCGGCGCGAGGGCGGCGAGCGGCGCGAGGGCGGGAGAGTCGAGCAGGAGGACTTCCCTCGTGGTCCGTTTCATCATGGCTGGTGATGCGACCAGATGCTCATTCGCACGATCCGTTTCTGGGCTGTAGCCACACGGTGGCGTAGGTAAGGTGCAACAGGCGATGCGCCGCAGGTCCGGAAGTCTTTCGGCGCGGGGTCTCCACGCCTTGGTTCCGCTGCACGGATTCCAGACCCTTTCTCGCGGTTTCAGCGTCATCATTCGCCCCCATCTGATCTGCGATTTCCAAGGCTCGTGTAAACGACGCCGCAGCGTGGTCCCAATCCTTCACGCTCGCCGCTCCGTATCCGAGGTCCACGAGCACGCCCGGGAGGGTCGCACGTACCTCCGCGGTGGGCAGATGCACCAGTTCCCATGCTTCGATCCAGGTGCTCTCGTACGTGCTGCGGTCCTCCAGTGCCCCGGCCGTGCGCACGATTGAGGCGAGCACCCGCAGTCGTTCTTCGGGGAGGTGCAGGTGTGGGAGGACGGCGGAAAGAACGGGGAGCGCCACCGGGAACCGTCCCTGCCGCAGCCAGAGCTGGACGACGTCGTGGGCCAGCTTCGGGAGGTTGGGGTGGCCCGGGCCGTAGAGGTCGAAGGCGTCGAGGGCGGCCTCTTCCGCGCGCGCGTGCTCGCCCGTCAGCACGAAGACGGCGAACAGGTCGTGGGTCACGGCGCCCTCGCGCTCCCGCATCCGGTGCCGCCGCGCGAGCCGGACGGCGCGGACGAGGAGCTGGAGCGCCTCTCCGAACCCGCCCTGCTGCGCGTAGAGGTTGCCGAGGCTGTTGAGCGCGAGGTCCTGGGCTTCCCAGTCGGCGCTCCAGACCGCGACGCGGGCGGCGCGCCGGAGCCAGAGGACGGCCTCGCGGTGCCGCCCCGCGTCGCGCAGCATCCGCCCGGCGGTCCACGCGAAACGCGCGTTCGCCGGGGACGCGAGCGCGGCGGCCTCCGCGAAGAGCAGGGCGGTTCCCTCCGCGCCCGCGCCGAGCGCCCAGTCGCAGACGTCGAGACACCCCCGCGCGACGGATTCCGCGTCGGCCTCCTCGCCGCGCTCCACCTCTCCGGCGAGCGCCGTGAGCGCCGGCGCGAGCGGGTCGCGGCACCCTTCCTCGTGGAGCCGGTCCGCTTCCCACCTCTCCAGCACGTGCGCGCGAACCCCCGGCGCGCCGCGACCCCCTCCGCGGCTCCAGTCGAGCACCCGCCGGAGGACGCGGAGCACGGCCAGCGCCCGCTCCCCCGCCACCTCTGCGAGCACGACCGCCCCCTCCGCGCCCGGGCCGCGTACCACGAGCGGGTACGCGAAGTCCAGCGGAGTGCGGGGGAGCGGAGCATCGCTCGCGTGACGAAGCTTCATCGCTGTTCTGAACGCAGGACCAGGGCGAGACACCGCATGCGATCGCCTATTGTATGTTGACCGAATACGTGCGTCTACGGCAGAAAACGTTGGTGGATCGCGCCCTGGATTGCCGGAAGGGCGGAGCGTGGCCGGGGCTCGCGGCGAATGTCCGTGGAAGGGAATTCGACCGAATTCCGGTCCGCCCCCGCGGTGCCGATCCTTGCCGTGGCGCGGGGATCAACGCGTGGACCGGGACACCGCCGTCCCACAGAGTGCGGAAATCGTGTCCCGGGCGCGAGCGCCGCTCCACCGGCGCGGAAGGGGGGCGCCCGACTTAAGACGATGGGAAGAATCGACTACAGATGGCGCCGCTCCCTGGCTCGCCGGTTGCATTCCGCCCACCCCGCCGGACGTTCGGTCCGCGCCCTCCCCGACTCCAATCCGGACACCCTTTCACCCCCCGAGCGCCTCCCGAAGCCCCCGGATCCGCGCCCGCTTTTCGGACGTCGCCGTACGCTTTCGCGCGCGCCCCGGTGCACCATAGCGGTCTCCCGCCCGTCTCCCGGGCGGGCGCTGGACAGAAGTCACCCGCGCACCTCCGCGCCCCCGGCCCGGCCGCCGGGCGCCGGCCACCCTCCATCCCTCTCGGGAGGACGCGATGCCGTCCCAGCTCAGCTACCCAGGCGTCTACATCGAGGAGCTCCCCAGCGGCGTGCGGACCGTCACCGGGGTCGCCACGTCGATCACCGCGTTCGTGGGCTACACCGCCCAGGGGCCGGTCGACCGCGCGGTGCAGGTCTTCAACTTCGGCGACTACCAGCGCGAGTTCGGCGGGCTCCACCGCGACAGCGAGGTCAGCTACGCCGTCCAGCAGTTCTTCATCAACGGCGGCTCCAACGCGCTGGTGGTCCGGGTGGCCCGGGGCGCCGCGGCGGCCTCGGTGGGGCTCGAGAACGCCGACGGCGCCGTGGTGCTGACCGCCGCCGCGCTCTCTCCCGGCGAGTGGGGGAACTTCCTCCGCATCGACGTCGACCACGCCACCACCGCCCCCGACTCCCTCTTCAACCTCACCGTCACCCGCGTCGACGCGGCGCAGGCGGTGCTGGAGCGCGAGGAGTTCCGCAACCTGAGCATGAGCGCGCGCTCGGCCGCGTACGCCGTCGCGACCGTCAACGCCGGCTCGCGGCTCCTGCGCCTCACGCGTCCCGGCGGGCTCGCCTTCGGGCGCGGATGGGCGCTGAGCGGCGACGTCTCGGCGCCGGGGCTGGGGGCGGCGCAGAGCCAGGTCGTGGGGATCCTCAACGGGGTCACCCCCTTCACCCTCACCCTCCAGTCGCCCGACACCCAGACCACCCCGGCGCTCCTGGAGACCGCCCTCAACGACGCGATCGTCAACGCCGGGCTCTCCGGGCGGGTGATCGCCGAGCGGGCGCTGGGGACGGGGGCCGCGAACGCCGCGGGGAACTTCGTCCGCCTCGTCTCGCAGGCGGTCGTGGGCGAGGAGGCCACCGAGGACGAGCACTCGTCGGTGACGATCCTCCCGGCGCCGGTGCCGGCCAACGACGCCGCGGCCGCGCTGGGGCTCGGCGCGGTGAACGGGGGGCGCGAGCGCACGGGGGCCGCGCGGGCGCGCCCCGTCCCCACCGGGACCACCAGCGGCGACCTGGGGGCCTTCGCCGGGGTGGCCGCGGGGCAGAACCTCGACATCACCCTCTTCCAGCACGCCGAGGACGGCACCACGCAGCAGTCGGTGCACGGCATCCTCTTCGAGCCCGCCTCGACCGAGCTCGACGAGGCGCTGCGGGCCGACCTGGAGGCGGCGATCCACACGGCGCCGTCGCCCCTCCTCCAGGCCGCGGTGGTCGAGCGGACGGGGGCGCGGCTCCGCGTGCGCCTCCCCGAGGGCGCGCCGCGGGCCCGGGCGGTCCTGTCGGGGATCCCGGAGCTCGCCTTCCCGGCGGCCGGCGACGCGGGGAGCAACCTGCAGCGCTACCTCCTGGGCTCGGCGCTGAGCCAGGGCGGCCAGACGGCGGGAGACCGGGGGAGCGACGGCACCCCCCCCGACGGCGCCGCCTACCTGGGGAGCCAGAGCCTCAAGACGGGGATCTACGCCCTCCGCGACGCCGACCTCTTCAACCTCCTCTGCATCCCCGGCACCCCCCGCCTCCCGGGGGCCGAGCAGGCGCCGGTGATCCAGGCGGCGATCGGGCTCTGCGAGGAGGAGCGGGCCTTCTTCATCGTCGACCCGCCGCGCGACGCCACCCGCGACACGGTCGTGGCGTGGGCGGCGGGGGTCACCAGCAGCCGCAACGCCGCGGTCTACTTCCCCCGCGTCCTCGCCGCCGACCCGCTCGACGCCTTCCGCGTCCGCGACATGGCGGCCTCGGGGGCGGTGGCGGGGGTGATGGCGCGGACCGACGCCGAGCGGGGGGTCTGGAAGGCCCCGGCCGGGACCGACGCCGTGCTCCGGGGGACGCAGGGGCTGGCGGTGGTGCTGACCGACATGGAGAACGGGGTGCTCAACCAGCAGGGGGTCAACGTCCTGCGGAGCTTCCCCGTCTACGGGCGGGTGGTGTGGGGGGCGCGGACCCGGAAGGGGGCCGACCAGCAGGCCGACGAGTACAAGTACATCCCCGTGCGGCGGCTGGCGCTGTACATCGAGGAGACGCTCTTCCGCAACACGCAGTGGGTGGTCTTCGAGCCCAACGACGAGCCGCTCTGGTCGCAGATCCGGCTCAACGTCGGCGCCTTCATGCAGGACCTCTTCCGGCGGGGCGCCTTCCAGGGGAGCTCGCCCGACAAGGCGTACCTGGTGAAGTGCGACGCCGAGACGACCACGCAGTACGACATCGACCGCGGGATCGTGAACATCCTGGTGGCGTTCGCCCCGCTGAAGCCGGCGGAGTTCGTCGTCATCCAGATCCAGCAGAAGGCCCAGCTCCCGGCGTAAAGGAGACCCTCGCCCATGGCACAGTTCAGCGTCAACCCCGAGCGCTTCGACCCGTACAAGAACTTCAAGTTCCGCGTGCGGTGGGACGGGCGGTACGTCGCGGGGATCAGCAAGGTGGGCTCCCTCAAGCGGACCACCGAGGTGGTGGAGCACCGCGAGGGGGGCGACCCGTCGACGACCCGCAAGTCGCCCGGCCGCACCAAGTACGAGGCCGTCACCCTGGAGCGCGGCGTCACGCACGACTCCGAGTTCGAGCGGTGGGCCAACAAGGTCTGGAACTACGGCGCGGGGCTCGGCTCGGAGGTCGCCCTCAAGGACTTCCGCAAGGACATCGTCATCGAGATGTACAACGAGGCGGGGCAGCTGGTGCTCGCCTACAAGGTGTTCCGCTGCTGGGTCTCGGAATACCAGGCGCAGCCCGACCTCGACGCCAACGCCAACGCGGTGGCGATCCAGACGATCAAGCTGGAGAACGAGGGGTGGGAGCGCGACTACGCCGTGAAGGAGCCGAAGGAGCCCACCTTCGACGAGCCGGCGCCGTGACGCTGGCCCTCTCGCCGGCCGGCGTCCTGTCGCTCTGGGACGCCGGCCGCGAC
>DATACF010000172.1:0-4730 GCA_036259235.1 Longimicrobium sp.
CCCCCACCCCCCGGCCCCCTCCCCCGCTTCGCGCCCCGCTTCGCGAGGGAGGGGGAGAGCTCCATGCCGATCCGCGACTCGAGGCCTCTTCCTCACACCGCTGGCTGCTACACGCGCGTTGTTCTCCCCTCACCACGCACGCCCACTGCGTGCGGGGGGAGGGGCCGGGGGAGGGGGGCGCGCGGAGCCCGCGGCATGCGCCACCATACGCCCTCCGCGCCGTAGCTCGCTCGCTTCCCTCCGTCGCCCCACGCCCTCCACTCACCGCACCGCCCCCTCCATTCACCGCACCACCCCCACCGCTCGTCGCGCCGCACCGGCGGTTCGTCGCGCGGCGGCTTGTCGGGCGGCCGGTTCCGCGCGACATTTGCGTGCCTGGCCGCGTCACCCGTTCTCCCTTCCTCCTCCCGATCTCCCGACCGATGTCGCCGACTCCCTCCCTCACCGAGGACGTCCGCGTGGACGCCGCGCCCCGGCCCGCGTCCGCCGCGTGGGTGCGCTGGGCGGTGCTCCTGGGGGCGTGGGGGCTGATCGCGGCCATCGACGCCACGCAGACGCGCTTCTACTTCTCGCTCCACGAGCCCGAGTACGGGTGGGGCGAGGCGGCGGTGCGCTCGGCGTCCACCTGGGGGCTGTGGGTCCTCTTCACCCCGCTCATCTTCGCGCTCTCGCGCCGCCTCCCGCTCGACCGTGTCCCGCTGCGGCGCGCCGCCGGCGTCCACGCGGCGGCGGCGCTGGGGTTCGCGCTCCTGCACATCACGCTGGCCGTGGGGCTGGCGTTCGCCATCGGGTGGGCGTGGCAGTACGGGCACACCCCCGCCGTCCTCTTCCAGAAGTACCTCACGGGGAAGGTGCACCTCCACCTCCTCACCTACGTGATGATCGCCGGGCTCTTCTACGCCCGCGAGTACCACCAGCGCTACCGCGAGCGCGAGCTGGCCGCCTCGCAGCTCCAGGCCCGCCTCGCCGAGGCGCAGCTCCAGGCGCTCAAGACGCAGATCCAGCCGCACTTCCTCTTCAACACCCTCAACTCCATCTCCGTCCTCGCGCTCCGCGGCGACACCCAGTGCGCCGTCCGCATGCTCTCGCGCCTCTCCGACCTCCTCCGCTTCACGCTGGAAAGCTCGGGGACGCAGGAGATCAGCCTGCGCGAGGAGCTCGACGTCCTCCAGCGCTACCTCGACATCGAGCGCGTCCGCTTCCCCGACCGCCTCACCGTCGAGGTCGAGGCCGACCCGTCGGTGCTGGAGGCGGCCGTTCCCACGCTCATCCTCCAGCCGCTGGTGGAGAACGCCGTCCGTCACGGGATCGCGCAGACGCTCGGCGCCGGGCGGCTGGAGGTGCGCGCGTCGCGCGAGGGCGCCCGGCTCCGCCTGGAGGTGCGCGACACCGGGCCCGGGCTCCCGCCGGGCGGGCGCGCGGCGGTGAAGGAGGGGATCGGTCTCTCCAACGTCCACGCGCGCCTAGCGAAGCTCTACGGCACCGACGCGAGCTTCGAGCTGGCCGACGCCCCCGGCGGCGGCGCGCTGGCGGTGGTCGAGATGCCGCTCCGCCTCCGCGCCCCGGTCCCCCGCTCGGCCGAAGCCGCGGCGTACGGGCGCGACCGTGCCCCCGAGCCCGCGCCGGTGCCGTGAGCGCCATCCGCACGCTGGTCGTCGACGACGAGCCGCTGGCGCGCGAGGGCGTCCGGCTCCGGCTGGCGCGCGATCCCGCCTTCGAGATCGTGGGCGAGTGCGCCAACGGCGTCGAGGCGGTCGACGCCATCCTCGACCTCGCGCCCGACCTCGTCTTCCTCGACGTGCAGATGCCGGGGCTCTCGGGGTTCGAGGTGCTCGAGGAGGTCGGCGGCGCGTCGCTCCCGGCCGTCGTCTTCGTCACCGCCTACGACCAGTACGCGCTCCGGGCGTTCGAGGTGCACGCGCTGGACTACGTGCTGAAGCCCTTCGACGACGAGCGCTTCGCCGCCACCCTCCAGCGGGTGCGCGGGCGGGTGGCCGAGCGGCGCGCCGGGCGCCTGGGCGAGCGGCTCTCCGGGCTCCTGGGCGAGCTCTCGTCCGGGGGAATCGGATCGGGGAACGGCGGCGGCGAGGGCGGCGGCGCGCGGCGGAGCTTCCCCGACCGGCTGGTGGTGCGCGACGCCACGAAGATCGCCTTCGTCCCCGTCGCCGAGCTCGACTGGGTGGAGGCCGACGGAGACTACATGCGGCTGCATTGCTCGGGGAAGTCGCACCTCGTCCGCCGGACGATGGCGCAGATGGAGCAGCGCCTCGACCCCGACCGCTTCGTCCGCATCCACCGCTCGACGATCGTCAACCTCGACCGGGTGCGCGAGCTGCGGCCGACCTTCAACGGCGAGTACGTCGTGCACCTCCACGACGGCACCAAGCTCAAGCTCAGCCGCGGCTACCGGAAGCGGCTGCAGACGCTGCTCGAAGAGACGCTCTGATGCGCGTCGTCGATTCCGCCGAACTTCAACGGCAACTACAACGGCGAACGACCGTGCTGGGCGTGTCCCCGCTGCGCGGGGCCGGGCTGCGCGCCGCGTAGGAAACGATACTACCGTTTCCAACGCGGTGGGGCCCCTGGCGGCTCCGCGCGCTCCGCCGCTCCGTTCCTCCTCGCCGCCCCCTCCGCATTCCCCCCGCCAGGGTCCCCACCCTCCGGGCGCGCATCCCTCACGCAACGTCGCAGGCGGCGAGGACTTCTCCCGCGTCATGCCGCCTTTTGTCGCATTCCGCCGCCGCGGCGCCCCCACCCCCCGGCCCCCTCCCCCGCTTCGCGAGGGAGGGGGAGGTCGATCCGCGACAAAACAATGTAGCTGCGCGATTTATCGCGCCCGCCGTGCTCTCCTCCACGTCGTCGCCCGCGCCGGCCGGGGGAGGGGGGCGCGCGGAGCCCGCCGCATGCTCCGAGTTCAGTCGAAGCGCGCTCGAAGTTCTCCCCTCTCCCAGGGGTTGGGAGAGGGGCCGGGGGTGAGGGCCGACGACACCGCGGGAACGCTCCTCTGCCCGTCGACTACACCACACCTTTCCCGCCGCCACGCGCCCCGCTCCGACTGCGGGGCGTTCGCGTAAGGGTGCGTTAGGATTGCGTTAACGAGCCGTCCGCCCGGTTGAGCGCGGACGCATGAACCGCCATCTTCAAATCCAGGAAACAGGCATGAGCGACGACGCGCGCACCTCCTCGGGCGAAGCGCCGGGACGGATCTCCCGCCGGACGGTCCACCAGGGGCGGATCGTGGACCTGGGAATCGACACCGTGCGCTTCCCGAACGGCTCCACGGGGGAGCTGGAGATGATCCGGCACTCGGGCGCCGCGGCGGTCCTCCCCGTCCTCTCCGACCCCAGCGGCGGCGACCCGCAGGTGGTGCTGGTGAAGCAGTACCGCTACGCCTCGGGGGGGTGGCTCTACGAGGTCCCCGCCGGGCGCCCCGACCACCCCGGCGAGCCCTGGGAGGAGGTCGCGAAGCGCGAGCTCCTCGAGGAAGCGGGGCTGGTGGCCGGGGAGCTGACCTTCCTCACCGAGATCTGGACCACCCCGGGGTTCACCGACGAAAAGATCCGCCTCTACCTGGCGACGAATCTTTCCGCGGGGGAGACCTCGTACGACGAGGACGAGTTCATGGAGCTCGTCCGGGTCCCGCTCTCGGAGGCGCTCCGGATGGTCCGCGACCGCGAGATCACCGACGCCAAGTCGATCTGCACCCTCCTCTACGCCGCCGGCTTCGTCCTCGGGATGTAGGCGGCCTGTCAGACGGCCCGGTCCGCGGGCGTTCTTTCGGGCGGAGGGGCGTGTCCGGCGGACACGGAGCGTGTCCTGGATGACGGCGCAGCGTCCTCGCGAGGGGACACCCGGTCCAACGACCGTCCGGGGGCGGAGGTGGCGGAAAGCATTGAAACGCAAGGGATTTCGGGCCCATGGAGCGGCCGGGCGGAGCCGGGAACGCCTCGTGCCTTGATAGGGCTCCGCAGTCCCTCCACGTAACCAGCGGTTCCTCAGAAGGGGGTTCCATGTTCCAGGTCCTCGCACAGAAGAAGCCCGCGCCCGCCCTGTCGGCGCGCGAGCGGCTGAAGTCGCTCGACGACAGCGAGGTGGTCGCGGCGTTCCTGGCGGGCGAGAAGCGCGCCTTCGGCGAGCTCGTCGAGCGCTACCAGAACCGGCTCCTGAACTTCATCTACCGGACCACCGGCGACCGCGAGCGTGCCGAGGACCTGGTCCAGGAGACCTTCATCCGCGTCTACCGGCACCTCCACCGGTTCGACCAGACGAAGAAGTTCTCGACCTGGATCTACACCATCGCCTCCAACCTGGCGAAGAACGAGCTGCGCAACCGCTCGCGCAACCCGCTCGTCCTCTTCCAGGCGCTCCGCAAGGGGAACGAGTCCGACCAGCGGCCGCTGGAGTGGGAGGACAACACCTACCGCCCCGACGATCTCTTCCGGAAGCGCCACCTCCGCTCGCAGGTCGAGTCGGCGGTCGACCAGCTCCCGGAGCACCACCGGACCGTCTTCCTCCTCCGCGAGATGGAGGGGAAGACGTACGAGGAGATCGCCGAGATCACCGACACCAACCTCGGCACGGTGAAGAGCCGCCTCAACCGCGCGCGCAACTCCTTCGCCAAGATCATCGAGCCCCTGCTCGACTGAGTCCTCCAGCGGGAGAAGGGAATCGAGAGACACGCGTCGTCCGCTCTGGAGGGCGGCCCCGGAAGCGCCGGGGCCGCCCTCCTT
>DATACF010000173.1:0-4755 GCA_036259235.1 Longimicrobium sp.
ACGCAGAGGAGCAGAGTCAGCAGAGGGATTTCTCTGCTGACTCTGCTGCTCTGCGTGAGCCTTTTCTTTTTCTGGATCGAAGGACTAGGCGTCGCGGCTCCGCTGCTTGCGCCGGGGGCGGCGCCGGAAGGAGGGGAGACCGGGCGGGCGGAGGCGCGGCTGGACCGGCTGCGCGTCCGCGGCGGGCCCCGAGACGGCCAGGAGCCACCCCTTGAGCCGCGCCGCCACGGGGGTGACGAAGCGGTCGGTGACGAGGATGGAGAGGAGGATCGTCCCCGCCAGGAAGGCGACGTACACCCCCGCGTCCACGGCGAACGACGCGCGCGGAAGGGCGCCGAGCACCAGGAGCCAGCTGAAGAGCGGGATGTGGAGGAGGAAGAGCGCCAGCGCCGCGTCGCCCAGCCGCCGCGCGGGGCGCGACGCCAGCAGGCGCGCCACCCCGCCCCGCCCCGAGGCGAGCCCCACGATCAGCGCCGCCTGCACGGGCGCCAGGAAGCCGTTGTGGAAGACGGCCTCCGGCACCACGCCCGTCCCCCACGCCACCGCGGCGGCCCACGCGGCGAGCGCGGCGGGCGCCACCCACACCGGCGCCCCCGCCCCGGCCCGCCGCCCCAGCCACCACGCGCCCAGGAGCGCGCCGAAGACGAACTCCGGGAGGCGGAGGAGGGGGAAGGTGTAGAGGACGCGCTCTCCCATCGGCGTCGGCGGGACCGCCGCGAGGTAGACGACGCCCGGGAGGACGGCCGCCGCCCACGCCGCCGCCATCGCGGGGACGAGCGCCCGGCGCGGGAGCTTCCGCATCCCGGCGACGACGGCCGGGAAGAGCGCGTACCCGGCGAGGAGGACGGAGAACGCCCACCCCGGCGTGTTGAGCGCGTGCGCGAGCTCCGGGAACCACGCCTGCACACCCGCGAACGCCGCCAGCGACGGGAGCCCCGCCCCGCCCCACCCCTCGCGCGCCACCAGGAGCGGGAGCGCCACCGCGTGCGACACCCACAGGAGCGGGAGGACGCGCGCCGCACGCGCCGCCCAGAACTCGCGCGCGGGCACCCGCAGCCGCCCGTCGCCGCCCGTGTACACGTACGCGAGGACGAACCCCGAGAGGATGAAGAGGAGGCTGGTGCTGGTGTGCGACGCGTCGACCGCCGCGCGCACCGGCTCCGGGAGCCAGCGCACCCGGAGGGTGTGCATCAGCACCACGTGCATGGCCGCGACGAACCTTAAGCCCGTCAGCGCCGGAAGCGGGGGCCTGCGCGTGGGGGGGAGAGGCGAGGGCATTCGGGAGTAAACCGGGCCGCGAATCGGAAGGCGCGTCGGGCGAAGGAGCGATGGATACGGTATACAGACGGCGAGCGCGGCGGGACGTCACATCCATCGGCGGCCACGGGAGCGCCGGGCCCCAACGAAAGTACGGGAATCCCCGCAGCGGCGCACGAGCTTCCTTCCCGTGCCCCCTGCTGCTCCTTACCTTTCCGCGTTGCGGACGCCCGGGAATGCCCGCCGCCGGAGCGGAGCGCCGCGGCCACCGCACCTTCCGCACACGCCCTCTTCGCGCTCCACGTGATCCGATGAAGACTATTTTCGTTTCGTACGTCAGGGAAGACGAGAGCTGGAGGGACCGCGTCCTCCTCGCGCTGGAAGGGCTCCGGAGGGGGGGACGCCTCACGCTCTGGTACGACGTCGGTCTGCGGAGCGGGGAGCGCTGGAGCCCCGAGATCCTGCGGCAGCTCAACCGCGCCGACGCCTTCCTGGTGCTGGCGAGCGAGGCGTACCAGCGGAGCGCGTACATCCGCGGGACGGAGTTCCCGAGGATCGAGGAGCGGGTGGGGAGGGGCGAGGCCCGGCTCTTCTGGGTCCCGATCGACCTCCCCTCCGACGCGGGCGAGGCGGAGGGCCCCCTGGCCTTCCTCCGGGAGTACCAGGCGGCGCACGGCTCGCGCGAGCCGCTGGAGCGGCTGAACGAGCAGGGGGGGGCCCACCTCTCGAACGCCCTCCTCCGGGTCGACTCGCAATTCAAGGCGTGGGCGAACGACGGCCTCCGCGCCTCCGCGGGGCACCCCCGCCCCGACGCCGCGCCCCCCCTCTCGCTCGACGACCTGGGACGCGTCGAGCGGCGGTACCTCAACGAGGTGGTCCGGGACGTCCAGTACCTGAAGGTCAGCGGCCTGGGGAGCCCGCCCGGCGAGAGCGGGCGCGCCCTCCGCCGCCTCCCCCTGGAAAGCGTGTACATCACGCTCCGCGCCGACCCCACCACCCTCGCCGACCGCCTCCAGACCCGCGCCCTGCACCGCGAGCTCGCCGCCCTGGGCGCCGACGGAGGAACCCGGGGCGAGGACGGCCGGGAGCCACACGCGCGCCCCAAGACGCCCCAGGAGATCATCGCCGAGCGCGGCCCCCACGCGGCGGAGCCGGACTCCGATCCGGGCGAGGCGGAGCTGGTCCTCGAGGACGCGTTCCGCGACGAGCGGGTCCTGGTGATCCTGGGCGACCCCGGGAGCGGGAAGTCGGTGCTCTGCCGGTGGCTGGCGCTCCAGCTGGCGCGGCGGTCGCTGGCGTCGTGGGGGCTCGGGCCGGCCGGGCCGGCGGACGCGTCCGCGCTGGGGCCTCCGCGCCTCCCCATCCTCCTCCGCGTCGCCGACCTGAACGGATGGCTCCGCGCGCACGTGGAGGCCCGCGGCGCCGGGCAGACCCCGGACCTCATGGAGGCGATCGGGACGCACGGGGCCGCCGGGGTGGAGGAGGTGGCGCCGCGCGAGGCCGCCGCCCTCTTCCGCGCGGCGATCGAGGAGAAGCGCGCCGTGGTCCTCCTGGACGGGCTCGACGAGGTCCCCGACGCCGGCGACCGCGAGCTGATCACCGACGCCCTCGAGGCGTTCGCGACGCGGTGGGTGCTCGACCCCGGGGGGGTGCGCCGCCAGGGGCGCCCCGGCGACACCGGGGGGAACCAGCTGGTCGTCACCAGCCGGGTCACGGGGTACCACCTGGCGCCGCTCCGCTTCGAGTCCGACGTGGCCGCCCACTACCGCATCCGCCCCCTCGACGACGAGCGGGTGCGCCGCTTCTGCGCCCACGTGGCGCGGCTCTTCGACGAGCAGCGCCCCGACGAGGCGCTCGGCCGGCAGCTCCTGGAGGACCTGGAGCTGAGCCTCCTCCCGGGGCTCGACCGGCTGAAGCGGAACCCGCTCCTCCTGACGTCTCTGATCAGCTACTGGTACCCGCGCCGGCGCCTCCCCCGGAGCCGCGCGGAGCTCTACCACGCCCTCCTCCTCGACCTCTGCGCGCGCTGGCGCTCGATGGACGCCACCCTCGACGGGGTCTCGGAGACGCTCCGCGCGTGGGTGGCCGACGACGAGCGCCTCCTCGACCTCCTGGGGGTCGTCGCCCGCGAGATCCACCTGGAGCACCCCTCCGGCCAGATCGCCCGCCCCGCGCTGGAGCGCTTCGTCCGCGACCGGCTGGTGGCCCGCGTCACGGGGACGGTCTCGCTGGAGATGGAGGCGCGCGACGCCGAGGAGGACGTCCGGGCGCTGATGATCCTGATGTCCACGCAGGTGGGGGCGCTGGTGGAGGTCGGGCCCGACATCTTCCGCTTCCTCCACCTCACCTTCCAGGAGTACCTGGTGGGGCGCGACCTGGTGCGGGGCCTCGCCGCGGACGGGGCGGAGGAGGCGCTCGCCGAGGCCTTCCTGGAGCGGCTGGACGAGCCGCGCTGGCGCGAGCCGGTCCTCTTCGCCTTCGGCGAGCTGGGGCTCCCCGACGCCCCCGGGTCGCGGCGGGTCGACCGCGGGACGGTCCTCCGCGCGCTCCGCCAGAGCGGGCTCCGGCGCAGGCAGGCGGCGGCCCCGGCCGCGCTGGGGCTCCTGATCGCCGACCTGGTCGCCGAGCTCTCGCCCGAGGAAGTCGGCGCGGAGGACGTGACGGAGACGATCTGGGCCCTCGCCGAGGCGTACCGGAGCTACGGGCCCTCGCCCGAGGTGGAGGAGCAGCGTCTCCGGGTGGCGGAGCGCCTGGCGGAGCTCCGCCGCGCCGCCCCCGGCTCGGAGGCGGTGGACCGGGAGGTGCGCGCGCTGGTCGCGTCGCGCGACGAGCTGGCGCCGGCGCTGGCGCACCTCTACTGGGAGCGCCGCTGGCTCGTCCCCGGAGTGCTCGACGCCTTCGCCGCGCGCCTCGGCGCCGACGCGGGAGAGTGGGGGTGGCCAATGCACGCCGCGCTCCGGTGGGCCCTCCTCCCCCCCGAGGGGCGGATCACGCCGGAGCCGGTGGAGACGCTCACCGTCACGCCCCCCAACGACCCGGACAGCGACCCGGGGCGGGCGCGCCGGCGCTTCGAGCGCGCGTACCCGGTGTGGGAGCGGATGAAGCGCGCGCACGGCGAGCGCGTCCTCGACACCGCGTTCCCGGCGGAGCGCTTCCCCCTCCGGGCCTTCTTCGCGGAGGACCCCGCGCGCTGGGAACGTCTCCTCTCCGACCCCGCCGACGCCCGGGCGGCGGTCGCCCTCCTGGCCCCCGTCGACGACTGGCGCTCGGCGTACTGGCGGCGCGAATACCTTCAGCTGGCGCAGTTCCTCCAGCGGAGCGACATCGTGCGCGAGGCGACCATCGACGCGCAGCCGGAGGCATTCCTCCCCCGCTGGGGGCGGAGCGGCGACATCATCTACGACTGCGCCGTCTATCTCGACGTGAACGACACCACGGGCGGGCGCTTCAGGTTCCACCAGAACCGGCGGGTCGAGCTCCGTCCCGACCTCGTCGCGC
>DATACF010000174.1:0-3615 GCA_036259235.1 Longimicrobium sp.
GCCCCCGCGGGCGCGATAAATCGCGCGGCTACATTGACTTGTGGCGAGTCGACCTCCCCCTCCCTCGCGAAGCGGGGGAGGGGGCCGGGGGGTGGGGGCCGCCGCCGCCGAGGCATGCGCTGCACTTCTGGGACGCGCGAATGCCGGCCGGGCAGTCCGCGAAGGCGGACTTCGTGCCGTTCCAGCCCCGGTTTCAACCGGTCCAGGGATCTATCGGGAACGAAAGAATCTACAGGGAACGAAAGAGCCGCCTACCCCCCGATGTACCCCTGCAGCGCCTCCAGGAGCGCGCGGGTGTTCACCGGCTTCAGCAGGTACGCCGCGCACCCGGCGGCCAGGGCGGCGTCGCGCTCGGCGGGGTCGTCGCGGCCGGTGAGGGCGACGACGGGGATGGATTGCGTGGCGGGGTCGGCCTTGAGGCGGCGGAGGACTTCGGCGCCGGGGAGGTCGGGGAGGCCGAGGTCGAGGAGGACGAGGTCGGGCGGGGGAGACCCGGCGGCGAGAAGGAGGGCGTCGGCGCCGGTGGGGGCGCCCGCGACGGCGTAGCCGCTCTCCTCGAGGAGGATGGTGAAGGCCGCGCGGATGGCGTCGCTGTCCTCCACCAGGAGAACGCGCGGGAGGGCGGAGGTCACGCCGACCCGTTCGCGCCCGCCTCGACGCTGGGGAGGGTGAAGAAGAACCGGCTCCCCTCGCCCAGCTCGCTCTCCACCCAGATCTCTCCCCCGTGCAGCCGCACGAACTGCCGCGCGATGGCCAGCCCCAGCCCCGTCCCGTGGTGGATCCGCGCCCGCGAGGCGTCGACCTGCGCGAACTCGCGGAAGATCAGCTCGTGGTGCGACGGGTCGATCCCGATCCCCGTGTCCGACACCTCCACCTCCAGCCACCCCGGCGTCCGCCCCGAGCGCCGCGCCCCCACCCGCACCCACCCGCCGTCGGGGGTGAAGTCGATGGCGTTGCCGATCAGGTTCCCCAGGACGTGCGCCACCTTGTCGCGGTCGGCGTGCACCAGCGGGAGGTCGGGGGAGAGCTCGGCCGCGAACCCCAGCTTCTTCCGCTCCACCAGCGACGCGTTCATGTCGTAGACCGAGGCCACGACGTCGTCGAGCGAGAAGTCGGAGGGCTGGAGGTTGATGGCCTGCGCGTTGGTGCGGGCGTAGGTGAGGATCTCCTCGATCATCGACAGGAGCTGGCGGCACGAGCCGATCATCGACTCGATGGCCTCGCGCTGGCGCTGGGAGACCTCGCCCAGGAGCCCGTCGCGGAGGACCTCGCCGTAGGTGACGATGGCGGTGAGCGGGGTGCGGAGCTCGTGCGAGACGTTGGTGAGGAACTGCGACTTGGCGACGTCGAGGTTCTTCAGCTCCAGGACGCTCCGCTCCAGCTCCTCGATCCGCCGGGCGGCCTCGCGGGCGCCGTGCGGGTGCGGCTCGGGCTCCACCACCAGCGACGCGCCGCCCTCTCCGGCCTCCGACCGCGGGGGCTCCACGATCCGGAAGCCCTCGCGCGCGAGCACTTCGCGCAGCCGGGCCTCGGCTTCCTGGCCGCCCTGTACCAATAGTCGAAGATCGGACATGTCCTGGCCTGCGACGGGAACGGATGGAACCCTCAATCTAGAACCTCGCCCCCGGCGGCTGCAAGAAGGTCGTCTCCCGCAAGGTCTTCGGCGAGGAGCTGCCGCCGCTGGAGGGCGGCGTAGACGCCCCCGCGCCGGAGGAGCTCGTCGTGCGTCCCGGCCTCCGCCACCCGGCCGTCGTCGAGGACCAGGATCCGGTCGGCGTCCTTCACCGCCGTCACCCGGTGGCTCACGATCACGCTCGTCCGCCCCCGGAGCACCCCGCGGAGCTCCTCCAGGATCTCGTGCTCGGTGTGGGTGTCCACCGCCGAGAGCGCGTCGTCGAGGAGGAGGAGCGCCCCGTCGCGCGCCACGGCGCGGGCCAGCGACGCCCGCTGCTTCTGCCCCCCCGAGAGGTTGATCCCCCGCTCGCCCAGCACCGTCCCGTACCCCCCGGGGAGCGCCATCGCCGTGTCGTCGAGCCGCGCCACCCGGGCCGCCGCCCGCACCCGCCCCAGCCGCGCATCCGGGTCCGGCTCGTCGAACCCCAGCGCAAGGTTCTCCTCCAGCGTCGCCGAGAAGAGGAAGGTGTCCTGGGGGACCATGGCCACCGAGCGCCGGAGGGCGTCCAGCTCCCACCGGGGGAGGGGGACGCCGTCGAGGAGGACCTCCCCCTCGGTGGGGTCGAAGAGGCGCGCCATCAGCGACACCACCGTCGACTTCCCGCTCCCCGTGGGCCCCACCACCGCCACCGTGGCCCCGGCTGGGACGCGGAAGGAGAGATCGCGGAGCACCCACCGCTCCGTCCCCGGATAGCGGAAGGAGACGTTCCGGAACTCGATCTCCCCCCGCACGGCCTCCGGGAGAGCCGGCTCGGCGGGCGGGACGATCCGGGGCCGCGCGGCCAGGATCCGCGAGACGCGCCCCATGGAGGCGGCGCCGCGCTGGAAGAGGTTGATCACCCACCCCAGCGCGATCATCGGCCAGGTGAGCATCCCCAGGTACATGAGGAAGACGACGAGCTGGCCGTTGGTGATCTCGCCCCGCATCCGCGCCTGCCCCCCCAGCCAGAGCGCCACCACCAGCGCCGCGCCGGAGAGGAGGCCCAGCGCGGGGTAGAAGAGTCCCGAGGTGCGCGCCAGCGCCACGTTGCGGTCGCTGTACTCGCGCGCCTGCGCGGCGAAGCGGGCCACCTGGTCGTCCTCCTGCCCGTACGCCTTCACGATCCGCTGCCCCGCCAGGTTCTCCTGCGCCATCGTCGAGACGACGCCGAGCTGGTCCTGGATCCGCTCGAAGCCGTCGTGGATGATCTTCCCGAAGAAGATCGTCACCGGGGCGAGGAGGAGGAGGGGCAGCAGCGACCAGAAGGTCATCGACCCGTCGATCTCCACCATCCGCCAGGTGAAGAGGACCCCCTGGACGACGGTGTTGACGAGGTACATGTACGCCGGCCCCGCCACCATCCGCACCGCCTGGATGTCGTTGGTCGCCCGGCTCATGATCTCGCCGGTGGGGTGGGCGGCGTAGAAGGAGGCGTCGAGGCGGAGGAGGTGCGCGAAGAAGTCGTCGCGGAGGTCGGTCTCCACCTTCCGCGAGACCCCGTTGAGGATCTGGCGCATGGCGTAGCGAGCGGCGCCCGCCAGGAAGGCCAGGAGGACGGAGAGGGCGGCGAAGCGGAAGATGAGCCGCGCCGTGCGGTCCGGGCGCTCCAGGACGTCGACCGCCCGCTGGACGTAGTCGAGGTTCCAGACCGTGAAGAGGTTGGAGACCACCACGAAGAAGACGCCCGCGGCGATGGGCCACCGGTAACGCTTCAGGTACGGCAGAAGTGCTTGCAGCTCCTTCACTTGACCCCTGGCATGCCCGTTGCCCCTCCTGGTGCCCGGCCGACGCCGGCGCGAGGGTCGGACGATAACCCCCCCGGGTCCCGAAAAACAAGCCACCACGCGGACGAGGAGCCCCACCCATGACGAAGCGAACGTTGGCCGCCGCCCTCCTGCTGGCCATGCCCCTGTCCACTATTCTGGTCGCCTGCGACCGCGCGGAGGACACCCCCGCCGACC
>DATACF010000175.1:0-7453 GCA_036259235.1 Longimicrobium sp.
GCGCAGCGCTGCCGGGTCGCGCACGGCGCCGGTGTCCTCGAGTCGCTGCGCGAGAACGTCGAGCGCCTCGCGCAGCGTGCTGACCTCGAGCGGCACGATGATGTGTGACGCGGGAAGCACCTCACTCAGGTTCGTGACGCCTCCCATGACGCGACCTACATCACCTTCTGGATCAGACCGACGACGTCGCTCGGCTTCTTCGCGACGCCGATGCCGTTCGCCTCGAACGTCTCGATCTTCTCTTCCGCGGTGCCCGAGCTGCCACTGATGATCGCACCCGCATGGCCCATGCGACGTCCCGGCGGCGCGGTCTGCCCGGCAATGAAGCCGACGACCGGCTTCTTCATGTGCGCGCTGACGAACGCCGCCGCTTCCTGCTCGTCCGTGCCGCCGATCTCGCCCAGCATCACGATCGCCTTCGTCTCCGGATCCGCCTCGAACGCCGCCAGGCAGTCGATGAAGCTCGTCCCGTTGATCGGGTCGCCGCCGATGCCGACGCAGGTCGTGGTGCCGATCCCCGCGCCCTTGAGCTTGTAGACCACCTCGTAGGTCAGCGTCCCCGACTTCGACACCAGCCCGACCGGCCCCGGCTCGGTGATGTGGCCGGGGATGATCCCCACCTTGCTCTTCCCCGGAGACAGGAGCCCCGGGCAGTTGGGGCCCAGGAGGCGCGCGCCCTTCTCGCGGACGTACGGCTCCACGCGGGTCATGTCGAGGACCGGGACCCCCTCGGTGATGGCGACGATGAACGAGACCCCCGCGTCGGCGGCCTCGAACATGGCGTCGGCCGCGAAGGCCGGCGGAACGTAGATGACGGAGGTGTTGGCGCCCGTCTCCCGCACCGCTTCCTCGACGGTGTTGAAGATCGGCACGCTCCCCTCGAAGGTCTGGCCGCCCTTCCCCGGGGTGACGCCGGCGACGACCTGCGTCCCGTACTCCATCATCTGCTTGGCGTGGAACGAGCCGTCGCGGCCCGTGATCCCCTGCACCACCAGGCGGGTGGACTGATCGATGAAGATGCTCACGAGTTCCCCCCCGCGTTGGCGAGCTCGACGGCCTTCTGCACCGCCTCGTCCATGTCGGTCATCGCGCTGAAGCCGGCGTCGGCGAGGATCTTGACCGCGATCTCCTCGTTGGTCCCGGTGAGCCGGATGACGATCGGCACCTGGATGTCGATCTGCTTCGTGGCCGTCACGATCCCGTTCGCCACGTCGTCGGTGCGGGTGATCCCGCCGAAGATGTTGAAGAGGATCGCCTTCACGGCGGGGTCGGAGGTGATGATCTTGAGGGCGTTGACCACCTTCTCCGGGTTCGACGAGCCGCCGATGTCGAGGAAGTTGGCCGGCTCGCCGCCGTAGTACTTCACCAGGTCCATCGTCGCCATGGCGAGCCCCGCGCCGTTGACGCAGCAGCCCACGTTGCCGTCGAGCTTGATGAAGGTGAGCCCCGCGTCGCGGGCCAGCACCTCGGCGGGGTCCTCGGAGGTCTCGTCGCGGAGCCCCACGATCTCGGGGCGGCGGAAGAGCTCGTTGTCGTCGATGTTGAACTTGGCGTCGATCGCCTTCACCTCGCCCGCGGGGGTGGTGATGAGCGGGTTGATCTCGGCCAGGGAGGCCCCGGACGCCATGAAGGCGGCGTAGAGCTGCTGGAGGATCTTCGCCGCCGCGCGGACCTGCTTCGGGTCGCTGTAGAGCTTCGTCGCCAGGAGGTGCGCCTGGTGGGGGAGGAAGCCGTAGCGGGTGTCGACGCGGAGCTTGTGGATCTTCTCGGGCTCGGTGGCGGCGACCTCCTCGATGTCGATCCCGCCGGCCGCCGACACCATCCACACCGGCGCCTTGCTCCCGCGGTCGAGGATGATCCCCACGTAGGCCTCGGAGGCGATGTCCTCGGCGGGGGCGATGAGGACCTTGTGGACCGTGAGCCCCTTGATGTCCATCCCCAGGATCTGCCCCGCCTTCTCGCGGGCCTCCTCGGGGGTCTTGGCCAGCTTGACGCCGCCGGCCTTGCCGCGGCCGCCGGTGTGGACCTGCGCCTTGATCACCACCATCCCGCCCAGCCGCCGGGCGATCGCCTCGGCCTCGTCGGGCGTGGTCGCCACCTCGCCCATCGGCACCGGGACGCCGTGGGAGACCAGCAGCTCCTTGGCCTGGTATTCGTGGATGTTCACGCGATTTTCGCCTTCGCGTTGAAGATGAGGGTTGAACTGCAAGTGCCACGTCCTGAGTCCTAAGTCCCAAGTCCTGAGTAACCGCGGAGCCACTCAGAACTTAGCACTCAGGACTTAGGACTTTTCTTACTCCGTTACGATCTCCGTCCCCGCCTCGCCCGCCACCGCCTCGCGCCCCTGGTCGAGCCGGGCGATGATGGCGCGCTTCCCGCCGGCCCGCACGAAGGCGGCGGCGGCCTCCACCTTGGGGGCCATGCTCCCCTCGCCGAGCTGGCCGCCGCGCAGGAGCTCTTCCGCTTCGTCCACCGTCACGCGGCGCAGCGCCCGCTGGGTCTCCTTCCCGTAGTCGAGGTAGACGCACTCGACGTCGGTGAGGATGACCAGGACCTCGGCGCCGATGTCGCGCCCCAGGATGGCGGCGGCGCGGTCCTTGTCGATCACCGCGTCGATCCCCTCCAGCCCCTTCTCAGGGTCGGGGTAGACGGGGCACCCGCCGCCGCCGGCCGCGATCACCAGGTGCCCCTCGGCCACCAGCGAGCGGATCATCGGCCGCTCCACGATCTCCAGCGGGCGCGGGGAGGGGACGACGCGGCGCCACCCGCCTTTCGTCTCCTTGACGTCGCCGCCCAGCTCGGAGGCCAGCGACCGCGCCGTGGCCTCGTCCATCGTGCGGCCGATCGGCTTGGTGGGGCGCTCCAGCTCGGGGGCGTCCGGATCGACGAGGACCTGGGTGACCATGGTGACCACCTGGCGCTCGACGCCCGCGTTGCGCAGCGCGTTCTGGAGCGACTGCTGGATCATGTAGCCGATCCACCCCTCGGTGGCGGCCACCAGGACGCCGAGCGGGAGGGGGGGGATCAGGTGCCGCGACTGCTCGTTGCGGATCAGCTCGTTCCCCACCTGCGGCCCGTTGCCGTGCACGATGGCGATCCGCCACCCCTCGCGCGCCAGCTCCACCACCGCCCCCAGCGACTCGCGCGTGTGGCGGAACTGCTGGGTGATGGTCCCTTCCTCGCCCGGCTGCGCCAGCGCGTTCCCGCCCAGCGCGAGCACGATCGTCCGGTCCCCCTGTGGCACGAACCCCCTGAAAATGCGGGCGACAAGCTATGCCCGCCCCCGTCCGGGGGCAAGCTGCGGACTCCGAACCGCTTACGTCCCCTCCGCCCCGATCCTCCGCCCGGTGTCGTCCCGAACGGCGCCGCGGCACGGGACCGGCCACCGCCGGCCTCGCGGCACGAAGCCGACTTCGCGGCGTCCCGAGCTAGATTCCTCGGCTTCGCTCGGAACGACAGGCCGGGCTTCGTGGCGCTTCCCCGAGCCACGCGGCGCTCTTCCGATCCCGATCCCGATCCCGATCCCTCAGCCCTCGTCGTCCTCGCCGGAGGCCGGGAGGGCGCGGCCGAGGCTGGGGATGAGGGCGCGGGCCTCGCCTTCGCGCTCGCGGGACGGGGACGCGGACGACGTCTTCCTCCGTGCGAAAGCCGTTCCGCGTCCGCACCTGACGGCGGGCGACGATCTCGAGGACGGCCGGGCGCTCGGCGTCGAGGAGGCGGACGCCCCCCAGCCGCCGCTCGCCGTCGGCGAAGAAGTAGCCGCGCCCGTTGATCTCGACGCCGTCGGGCCACACCACGATCTCGCCCTTCG
Organism: Longimicrobium sp.; assembly: GCA_036259235.1. GTDB lineage: Bacteria > Gemmatimonadota > Gemmatimonadetes > Longimicrobiales > Longimicrobiaceae > Longimicrobium. The sequence continues at coordinate 3,812 of DATACF010000175.1, forward strand.
TCGCCGAGCGGTCTTCCCGGTGCCGGACGCGCCATGGCACGGTCTCCGGGAGGTGGAACGGAAAAGGGGAAGGCCCCGCGGCGTCCGCGGCGCCTTCCCCCGCTCGTTTTACCTCAGTGGCCGACGGACGGGCCGCCGATCCCCTCGCCCTGGAGCCACCCTTCCATCAGGCCGCGGATCTCGGCCAGCCGCTCGGACGTCTTGGCCTCGTACCGCGCCACGAGGACCGGCTCGGTGTTCGACGCGCGGATCAGCCCCCACCCGTCGCCGAAGAGGACGCGCGCGCCGTCGACGTCGATCACCTCGTGGTCCTTGCGGAAGTGCCCGGTGGCGCGGCCCACGATCTCGAACTTGGTCTCCTCCGTGGCCGGGTACCGCAGCTCGGCGGTGGAGACGAACTTCGGGAACTCGTCGATCCACGCCGAGAGCGGCGCGCTGCGGCGGGCGACGATGTCGATCAGGAGGCAGGCGCCGTACAGCGCGTCGTCGTAGCCGTAGTAGTCGTTGCCGAACATGATGTGGCCCGACAGCTCGCCGGAGAGGCGCGCCCCCTCCTCCTTCATCCGCTTCTTGATCAGCGAGTGCCCGGTGGCGTTCATGATCGCCACCCCGCCCGCCTTCTCGTAGACCTCGGGGAGCTGCTGCGAGCACTTCACGTCGAAGACCAGCTTCTCCCCCTTCCCCCCCTTCTCCAGCAGGTCGAGCCCGTAGAGGAGGAGGAGGGTGTCGCCGCGGACGATCTCGCCGCGGTCGTCGATGGCCCCGATCCGGTCGGCGTCGCCGTCGAAGGCCACGCCCAGGTCGGCCCCCGTCTCCTTCACCTTGGCGATGATGTCGACGAGGTTCTTGTCGACCACCGGGTCCGGGTGGTGGTTGGGGAACGACGGGTCGGAGTCGCAGAAGAGGGGGACGACCTCCACGTTCTCCCCGAGCGCCTCCAGCAGGCGGACGGCGACGATGGAGCCGGTGCCGTTGCCGCAGTCGACGACGACCTTGAGCGGGCGCTGGATCTGGAACTTCCCGGCCACGTGCTCGACGTAGTCGTCCAGCACCTCCTGCCTCTCCACCGTCCCCTCGCCCGATTCGAAGTCCTCCTGCTCGATCATCCGGCGGAGCTCCTGGATGAGCTCGCCGTAGATGGAGCCGCCGGAGAGGGTCATCTTGAACCCGTTGTACTGCGGCGGGTTGTGCGAGCCCGTCACCTGGAGGCCGCCGTCGTGGGGCCAGTGCGCCACCGCGAACGAGTGCACGGGCGTGGGCACCAGCCCGACGTCGGTGACCTCGGCGCCCGCGGCGAGCATCCCGCGGCGGATCCCCGCGGCCAGCGCTTCGGACGAGGTGCGGTTGTCGCGGCCCAGCACCAGCGAGGGGCGGTCCTTCCCCAGGCGGCGGCGCGCGAAGGAGGCGAAGGCGCGGCCGACGCCCTCGGCCACCTCGGGCGTCAGGTCGGTCCCCACGACGCCGCGGATGTCGTACTGCCGGAAGATGTGCGGGTTCAGCATCGGTCAGCCCGTTTACGAGTTGCGCTCGAGGAGGACGGCGACGGCCTCGATCTCGACGGCGACGTCACGCGGGAGCCGTGCCGCCTGCACGGTGGAGCGCGCCGGGGCGTGGTCGCCGAAGTGGCGGCCGTACACCTCGTTCATGGCGGCGAAGTCGTTCATGTCGCGGAGGAAGACGGTCGTCTTCACCACCGTGGACAGGTCGGCGCCGGCCGCCTGGAGGATCGCCCGCAGGCTCGTCATCACCCTCTCGGTCTGCGCGGCCACGTCGCCGTCCACCAGCTGCATGGTGGCCGGGTCGAGGGGGATCTGCCCCGCGGTGAAGACGAAGCCGTTGGCCACGATGGCCTGGCTGTACGGGCCGATGGCGGCGGGCGCCTGGTCGGTCTGGACTCGCTGCAGGGACGCCATGGTCTGAACCCCCCGAAAAAAAGTGCGTTAGTGCGTTTGCTTCGTCGCGGCCGCCGTTTCCCTCGCCTACTCCACCATCGCCCGGAGCTCGTCCGGGGTGACGACGGCGACGCCGGGTTTGCCGACCTCGATGCCGGCGGCGAGGTTGGCGAGGACGGCGGCCTCTTCCATCGTGGCGCCGGCGGCCAGGGCGACGGCGACGAAGGCGGTGACGGTGTCGCCCGCGCCGCTGACGTCGTAGACCTCGCGGGCCACGGTGGGGATGCGGAAGGTGGCCGCGCCCCCGGAGCGGAGCGCCATCCCGTCCTCGCCCAGCGTCAGCAGCAGGTGCTCGGCGCCGACGGTGGTCCGCGCGTGCTCCAGCCAGTCGTCGCTCTCGGGGCGGACGGGCTGGCCGAGGGCGGCGGAGAGCTCCAGGGCGTTGGGCTTGAAGACCGTGGCGCCGCCGTACTGGAGGAAGTGGCGGAACTTGGGGTCCACCACGCTGGGGATCCCCGCCTCGGCGGCCGCGTCGAGCGCGGCGCGGATCACCGCCGGGGTCAGCACGCCCTTGTCGTAGTCCTCCAGCACCAGCGCGTCGGCCCCCGCGACGGCCTCGCGCACGGCGGCGCAGAGCTCGTCGGCGCACTCGCCCTCGACGTCGTCGTCGCGCTCGTGGTCGAAGCGCACCACCTGCTGCTGCCGGGCGACGACGCGCGTCTTGGTGGTCGTCGGCCGGTCGGCGCGCTCCACCAGCCGCGCGCTCACGCGGCCGCCGTCGAGCCCGGCCAGCGCGTCGCGGATGCGGCGGCCGGCGAAGTCGGCGCCGACGTAGCCGACGAGGCGGCAGGCGGCGCCGAGCGCGGCCACGTTGGCGGCGACGTTGGCCGCGCCCCCCAGCGCCACGCGCTCGTCGGTGACGCGCACCACCGGCACCGGCGCCTCGGGCGAGATCCGCGACACGGCGCCGACGAGGTACACGTCGAGCATCACGTCGCCGACGACCGCCACCGTCAGCCCCCGGCTCCGCTCCAGGATCTCGTCCAGCCGCGCCCGCGTGAGCCGGTCCATCCCGCCCGCTTCCCTCGTCGCCAAATGCGTCCGTCCGCCTGAAAAAGAGGCGGGCAATCTACCGGGGCGCGGGGGCGCGCGAAAGTACGCGGCGCGCGCGGGCGGTCAGAACGTCTGCCCCAGCGACAATTGGAATTGGAGACGGCGGCGGAAGGTGTCGTGGGGGTCGAAGACGGCGTCGCCCAGAAGGAGGAAGCCGTCGCCGTCGGGGTCCTCGGCGAGGAGGGGGAGGCGGCGCGCGGGCGAGGGGTCGTAGGCGACGTCCAGGCGCACGGGGCCGAAGGGGGAGAGGACGAGCGCGCCCACGCCGGGGGTGACGAGGGATTCCGAGCGCGCGGCGCCGGGCAGCGCGCCGCCGTCGTCCCCGCTCCAGACGGCGCCCGCGTCCACGAAGGCGGCGAGCTGGATGCGGCGCGAGATCCAGAGCCGCGCCTCCAGGCTCGTCTCCAGCAGCGCCTCGCCGCCCAGCGCGCGGACGCGGACGAGGTCCCGGTCGACCGCCACCCCCTCGCAGGCGCCGGCCGCGACCGCGCAGCCGAGGCCGTCGCCGGTGGTGTCGCGGAGGAGGAGGAAGCGGGGGCCCAGGAGGTTGGGCGCCACTCCCCGCACCCCCAGCGGCCCGCCGCCGAAGAGGCGGAGCTGCGGCGGGAGCGCCTCGCCGCCGCCGGCCAGGGCGCCG
>DATACF010000176.1:0-1827 GCA_036259235.1 Longimicrobium sp.
GTGTCGCCGGGCTCGCCCTCCCAGTGGTAGGCGACCTGGTCCCCGTGGCCGGACTCGACGTGCCGGTCGACGCAGTTGTAGGCGACGTTCAGCCGGCCGCCGACGAACCACTCGGCGGAGGGCGGCGTGGTTGAAGGAGACGGTGTACGCCCCCTCGGGGACCCCCGTGATCTCGTACCGCCCCGCCGAGTCGCTCTCGGCGGCGTACGTCGTCCCCGAGAGGAAGACGCGCGCCCCCGCCAGCGGCGCCGCGGCCACGCTGTCGTACACCGTCCCCCGCACCGCCATGTGGCGCACCCCCAGGACGTCGCGCCCGTCGCGGCCGGTGACGCGCACCACCTCGCCCCCCTCCTCGCGCAGCCCCATGAGGACGTCGCGGGTGCGGCGCTCGGCGACGTGGCCGGCGTTCGAGAGCCCGGTCTCCTCCTCGCGGCGGAGGGCGGGCATCCGCACCCACCAGCGGCGGACGAGGAAGGCCCCGGTGGGGAGGCGCTCGTAGTCGACGCGCCCGCCCACCCCGTCGGTCTCCTCCACGCGGACGGGGAGGTTGACGTAGCGGTACTCGACCCGGCGGAGGGCGGCGCTCTTCGGCTCCAGCCAGAGCGTCCCCTCGACGTCGCTCTTCGTCCGCCCGCGCACGGGCTCGAAGGCGAGGCCGATCAGGGTGTCGCCCGAGGCCTGGAGGTGGAAGCAGTGCCCCTCGAGGAAGGGCTCGGAGAGGAGGACGCGGGCGTCGGGGGCGTAGTAGTAGAGCCCGTCGGGCTTGGCCTGGACGAAGCCGTCGGAGACCAGCGTCTCGATGGGGACGCTGGCGAAGGGGTGGCGGCCGCGGGCCTGGCTCTCGCGCCGCTCGTCGGCGGTCACCGTCCCCCGCCGGTCGAGCTCGCGCCGGTACTGGGTGAAGGCGTAGGCGTAGCCGTGCTCCTCCTCGCCCACCACCGACGCCTCCAGCGCCTTCCGCGCCTCGCCCCACACCGCCGCCACCCCCTGCTCGCGGGGGCGCGGCGTGCACCGCCGCGAGGCCCCGGCGCGGACGTCGATGGCTTCGAGCCCGGCGGACACGGCCGCGAAGACGAGCGTCCGGTCGACCGTCTGCCCGGCGGCGACGGCGAACTCGGGGGAGGTGGTCTCGGTGAAGCCCACGCGCGAGACGCGGAGGCGGTACCGCCCGGGGCCCGGGGCCTGGAAGGCGTACCCTCCCGACGCGTCGGTCAGCGTCCGCGCCACCGTCTTCCCCGAGGCGTCGAGGAGGAGGACGAGCGTCCCCCCCAGCGACGGCCCGCCCTCCCCCTCGGTGAGCCGCCCGCGCACGGTCTGCGCGGCGAGCGCGGGGGCGAAGACGGCCAGGAGCACGGCAACGAGCGCGGTGCGGATCGCCGGGTGGAGCATGCGGCCTCCAGCGGGACGGAAAGGGGGGACGAGAGGGGACGATGGAGAACGACGGAGCGCCCGGGTTTCTGACTCGCGCGCGAGAGCGGGAGAGGAACCCCGGATCGAGCGTGCGACGGGCGGTGGCGCGCGCCGCCGGCGCAGTCGGCCCTCACCCCCCGGCCCCCTCTCCCGACAGGAGACGTAAACCGCGGATCGGGATGGGTTCTCCCCTCCCTCGCGGAGCGGGGGAGGGGGCCGCCACGGCGGAGGAATGCGACGGAAGGCCGCCGAGCGCGGCGGGATCGACGCCGCCTGCGACGTTGCATGAGGGATGCGGGCCCGAAGGGCGAAGACCCTGGCGGGGGAGAATGCGAAGGCGGCGGCGATTCGCGAGGGAATCGCGGCCGCCGTGGAGTCCGCCAGGGGCTTCGCGCCGTTGGAAACGGTAGGATCGTT